>JBLIIE010000026.1:0-41850 GCA_047634635.1 Granulosicoccus sp.
CCACAAGCCTGAGAAACCCTGTTCCAAGGTTCTTTACGTACAGACATCAATGCTCCGATAGCGTTCCGTTCCGGCCTGCTCCTTAATGAGGCACATAGGAACCGCTTTGTGGCCAGCGTACGTAAAATTATGTTTGTTACAACGTGTTGCTATCATCTAACACGACCACCGTTTAACTAAATCATCAATGAACTCCATACAAGTCGCTAAACAGGTTGTCCTCAAATATTGTGCAGCCTTCGACAAATCATCGTCTGATCAGTTGGTCAGCACGATGCAAGATCACACACATCCTGACTATCACTGGAGAGGCTTACATCCTTTCCACGAAATCGATGGTGTAGCCGCAGTTTGTGAGCAATTCTGGCAACCGTTACGCACATCCTTCACAGGACTCCAACGTCGCGCGGATGTGTTTCTCGCGGGAGGCACAGGCCCTGGAACCCAGGCTCCAAAGGATTCAGACGCTGGCATCTGGGTCTGTCAGATGGGACATTTCATGGGATTGTTCGATCATCCCTGGCTGAGCATTCCCAGCACCCACCGAATGACGTTCATTCGTTTTGCCGAATTCCATAGAGTTGTCGATGGCCGGATAGCGGAAAGCACCCTATTCTTTGATTTAATTGGCGTCATGCGTCAAGCCGGACAAAACCCGCTGCCTCCACAGACTGGTAGCTCATTTATTTACCCTGGGCCAAAAACTCACGATGGCTTGTTGCTTGACGAGCACCCTGCGGAACAAGGTGTTGCAACACTTGCTTTAATCAATCGCATGATCAGCGATTTGAGCGCTGCGAACGATCACGCACTGAAAACAAACGATAACGCGGTTCCGCCCTCAGTTCTGGCCAAGAGTTGGCACGACGACATGATTTGGTACGGGCCTGAAGGTATTGGGGCTAGCTACACCATAGAACGTTACCAGCATCAACACCAATACCCGTTTCGTTACAACCTGGCGGGTAAAGCCTTCAATGGTCACGTCGCACGCTTTGCAGAAGGAAATTACGGGTGTTTCTTTGGCTGGCCTAATCTTACCAACACCTCCACCGGTGGGTTTCTCGGGCTACCTGGCAGCAGCACCCCAGCGGATATGCGTGTCGTGGATGTTTATCGCCGAGACGGTGACAAGCTAGCTGAAAATTGGGTCATCATCGATTTACCACATTGGCTGGCTATGCAAGGACTAGACGTTCTGGCTCGTATGCGACAGCTACTTGGGCTTGAAGCCGTCAACTGAAAGGCCATAAAAAACCGTCGCTTGAGGGCGACGGTTTTTAATTCTTAGTGCCTGCTGGCGTTTGTAGGTCACCCGATTAATTCGGCGGCTCACAATTTCGCCAAAACCAAATTAGATATCAAATACGATACGAGCAGGATCTTCCACCAGCTCCTTGATAGTCTTGAGAAATCCTACAGCGCCTTTACCGTCTACAACACGATGGTCATAACTGAGTGCGATGTACATCATAGGACGAATAACCACCTCACCGTTAATAGCAACTGGCCGGTCCTGAGTAGCATGCATTCCCAGAATAGCGCTCTGAGGCGGGTTGAGAATAGGCGTAGATAACAAGGAACCAAACACTCCACCATTCGACACGGTAAAGGTTCCACCGGTCATTTCTTCCAGCGAGAGTTTGCCATCACGTGCTTTGCCTGCGTAATACCCGATTGTCTTTTCGACATCGGCGAGCGACATAAACTCAGTATTGCGAAGTACTGGCACAACCAGTCCCCGATCAGAAGACACGGCAACACCGATATCGCAGTAACCGTGATAAACAACATCATCACCGTCGATAGAGGCGTTGATATCCGGGTAACGCTTCAGAGCTTCTGTGGCGGCTTTTATGAAAATCGACATGAAACCCAACTTCACATCATGTGATTTTTCAAAGCGATCCTTGTACTGACCACGCAATGCAATGAACTGACTCATGTCCACTTCGTTGAACGTCGTCAACATCGCGGTCGTTTGAGTGGCTGATAGCAGACGTTCTGCAATTCGAGCACGCATTCTGGACATCGGTACACGCTTTTCGGTGCGCTCACCATCAGTAGCGATAGGCAAGGCCATGGCAGGTGCGGGAGCAGGGGTTGCCGCCGGTGCTGAAACTACATTGCTTACCACCGCAGCTGGAGCACTGGAGGCACTAGCAACATACTTCTCAACATCTTCCTTGGAAATTCGGCCATTTTTACCCGAGCCTTTTACATCAGAGGCGCTTAACCCATGCTTATCGAGAAGCTTTCGAACGGAAGGGCTTGTCTGACCTGGTTCTGAGGCGTCGCCTGAACCCTCGGCTGCCGCCGGGGCGCTACTAGCAGCGTCTGGCGCTGCTGCGCCAGCACCAGCTTTTTCAATTGAACCGATAAGCTGGTGAGCCGCAACTGTCGTACCTTCCGGCTCGATAATCTTGCCCAGAATGCCATCTTCAGCAGCCGGGACTTCCATGACCACCTTATCGGTCTCGATATCCACAAGAACTTCATCTCGCATAACGGGATCACCTTCCTTCTTGTGCCAGGTCACAATCAACGCATCAGCAATTGATTCGGGCAATGTCGGAACTTTGATCTCGGATGTCATGAAGCAGGCCTTTGTTTTGGATTCGAGTTAGATTAGTGAAGTGTAGTTTAGTAAGTTTGACTGTTCGGAACTAGACCCAAACACTCTTCTACTAACCGTTTTTGTTCAATCTGATGTTGGCTCATATACCCAGTAGCAGGCGAGGCCGACGGCGAACGTCCCGCAAACTCAACCCCCTCAACTGATTTGGGTAAAACCCGCTCAATGCGATGACGATTGGATCGCCAAGCGCCTTGATTGCGCGGCTCTTCCTGACACCAGACAATGGACTTGGCGTTTGGATATTGTTTTACTGCCTCGTGCATTTCATCATAAGGAAACGGGTAGAGTTGTTCCAATCTGACAAGAGCTACGTTTTTAAGCGCCTTCTTGCGCCGCGCTTCCAGTAAGTCGTAGTAAACCTTTCCACTACAAAAAACCAGCCGATCCACAGTTTTTGCGTCCAGATCGTCTACTTCAGCTAGAACTGGCTGGAATGTGCCTTCAGCGAGATCTTCCAGTGTCGACACCGCCAGCTTATGCCGCAGCAGGCTTTTAGGTGACATAACAATCAGTGGACGCCGCATAGGCCTCACCATCTGTCTGCGAAGCATGTGATACGCCTGTGCTGGAGTACTTGGCACAATAACCTGCATATTGTCTTCGGCACACAACTGTAAAAATCGTTCTAGGCGCGCTGAAGAATGTTCCGGTCCTTGGCCTTCGTATCCATGAGGCAGCAACAAGACCAAACCACAAAGACGACCCCATTTGGTTTCACCAGAACTGATAAATTGATCGATAAGCACCTGCGCACCATTAGCGAAGTCGCCAAATTGGGCTTCCCAGATAACCAGTGTATTCGGGTCTGCTGTCGCATAGCCATATTCAAAACCGAGTACAGCCTCCTCCGAGAGCACCGAATCAATTACCAGAAAGTTGGCTTTGTCCGTCAACTCACGAAGCGGCACATGGGCACCCATTACAGATTGATTGTGCAATACCGCATGTCTATGAGCAAATGTACCTCGACCACAATCCTGTCCTGACAGTCGTACCGAATAGCCTTCGTCGAGCAAAGTCGCATAAGCCATGGTTTCCCCATAACCCCAATCCAGTGGTAAGGCGCCAGCAGACATCTTGCGTCGATCTTCAACAATTTTCTTAACTCGTGGATGCAGAACCAGTCCATCAGGCAATGTTGTCAACTTATTGGCCAGAGACTGAATAGTGATCAATGGAATGGTACCGTCATACGGTACACGCCAGTCTGTCGAATTGAATCTAGCCCAGTCCACATGCAACTCAGGGGCTTCTGGTAAGCCTTCGATCACATCCGGCGCAACATTAACACCAGCGTCAAGCGAGTGACGATAAGTCTCGACCATCTTGTCTGCATCTTCAGCGGTGATAACTCCTTCGCTAACTAACTTCTCGGCATACAATGTACGCGTGGTGGGCAACGCTTTAATAGCTTTGTACATGATCGGCTGAGTCACTGAAGGCTCATCCGTTTCGTTGTGCCCATGCCGGCGATAACAGACCATGTCTATAACAACGTCTTTGTTGAACGCCATGCGGAAATCCAGCGCCAGCTGCGTCACAAAATACACCGCCTCTGGATCATCACCGTTGACGTGTAATATCGGCGCATTGATCATTTTTGCAACATCGCTTGCATACAATGTAGAACGCACATCAGCCACATTACTGGTCGTAAAGCCAATCTGATTATTGACAATAATATGAACAGTGCCTTTCGTAGAAAAACCACGAGAGTCCGCCATATTGAAGGTTTCCATAACGACGCCTTGGCCAGCAAAAGCGGCGTCACCGTGTATGGCGATAGGAATGACTTTCTCGCCGTTACTGTCACCGTAACGGTCCTGACGCGAACGCACCGAACCTTCAACAACAGGCGATACTATTTCCAGATGCGAAGGATTAAACGCTAACGATAAATGCATATGACCATGCGGTGTTCGGATGTCAGAGCTAAAGCCTTGATGATATTTCACATCGCCCGAGGACAGGCTTTCATTATGCTTGCCTTCAAACTCCTGAAACAAATCTGCAGGATTCTTACCCAGTATATTGACCAGCAAATTGAGTCGACCGCGATGAGCCATGCCCAGGACCATGTCTTTGACACCTACCGCTCCAGCGCGTTTCACAAGCTCACTCATGACAACAATGAGACTTTCACCGCCTTCGAGTGAAAAGCGTTTTTGTCCTACGTATTTAGAACCAAGATGCCGTTCCATACTTTCACCAGCGGTCACTCGCTGAAGAAGCCATTTTTTCGTTTCGGCAGCTAGCGCAGGGGCCGATGCAACACTTTCAATTCGATGCTGCAACCAATCTTTTTGTGTGGTGTGATCAATATAGGCAAACTCATACCCGATTGATCCGCAATAGCATTTTTCCAGATGCGAGATGATATTCCTGAGTGGAGCTCGTTCAATACCTTCTAATGATGGGGTCGGAAACACCGTATCCAGATCTGCATCTGAGAGTCCGTTTTCACGCAGTTCCAGTTCGCGAACCGTGACTACCGACTGGTTATTCAATGGATCGGTCTTGGCAAGCTGATGGCCGCGCACCCGATAGGCGTTGATCAACTGCGTGACATAAATCTGTTTCAGGTCAACATTATCAGTGGAACTCGCTGATGAACCACTACCCCCGATTCTGACTGCTGGGCTTCTAGCCAACTGCCTGAATTGCTCACGAATTTCGGAGTGAGCAACCTCACGCGCATTTTGCGCAACCATGGGCAAGCTGGCGAAGTAATTTTGCCACTGTTCGTCTACCGAATTCGGATCACGCAGATACTGCTCATACTGACTTTCTAGCCACGCTGAATTAGCACCGCCGAGCATGGAAGTATCCCACTGCTCCTGCATGCCAAGTTTAGCGTCGACTGATTTAGGCGTTGCACTCATTAATTAGGTCCTGAGCATGGCGAACTTGTTGGGTTCGCTGACTTTTGGTGTCACCTGGCTAGAGATGAGCCGGAATGTTGTCAATGACAACCTGAGTAAATTCGTCGGTGTTAAGTTTACCGCCCAAATCGCGCGTACTGTGACCATTTTCTATACAACCCAATAAACTTAATCACAATGCATGGCCCAGATCGTAGCGATCTACCTGGTCTAATAGCATACCGGATGCCAAAAGTGCGGCAGCAGGGTTAGCTACATTTTTTCCAGCAATGTCGGGAGCCGTACCGCCTGCGGGGTCAAACATAGCAATATCAACCTCATTGTTTTCGTCGAATGAGTAGTTTCCACTCATTTTGGTCCCAAGGCTACCAACCAGACCGCACGCTATGTTGGAAAGAAAATCACCGTATTCGTTCAATACCAGCACAACTTCGTAGCAGGACGGATCAATGATGATCTTGGCCAACAGCGCATCAAATAACTCAACATTATGTTCAACGGCTGAGATATCTTCATGCACCTTGGCAACAACCGATTCAAACAAACTATCTCTGACCAGCTGAATTGTGTGCTTTGCAGACTTTGTCATTGAATAATGGCTGCGGCCATAATGCAAACCCGTGTTGCGAGAATGACTCTGCGACCGCGTGAAACGATTCCGCACGTTTTGGCCGGATGCCATCTCCCGATAACTCTATGATCTGGATGGTGCTCACCTAACTCTCCTGGCTTAGATAACTTCTCGCGGTTATGGTCTAAAGGCCACACACCCAAAATTCTCGGGTATATCTATTCTTCTTCATCCTCACCGTCAGGATCAAAGTAGATATCAGGGTCATCATCAAGTTTAAATCGTTCTGGATTTGCCCAAAATTGAGCATTTAGCCAATCTGGTGATTGCTTGTAATGGCTCAGCCGAAATTCATACCATCGATTTTCGGCAACAGCTGAAGCACTCTCGATAACATTGAGTTTGCGAAAGCCAAAGGCGAAAAACAACGTGTCTGGAGCTGTCTTAGCGCTTGTATAGACAATTAGGCGATTAGGAAATGCTCGCACAGCTTGGCCAATTTGTTGCGAAAGTGTTGTTTCCTCAGAACCTACATTCAGCACCGCAATCTGCACACTCGCATCCGCCGACACATCGAGTTTTGCAGATGCCAGGGCACTGTCCAGAGTGTCAAAGCGCCTGACAACGTCTGGTACATCGCGATCCTCTGGCCAGTAAAGATCTGTAGAGGAACATCCAATAAGAAATATATTGTCAGGCTCAGTCGCCAGCAGATGATCCACAAGCAACGTGGGTGGGGTCCCCGGCTGGGTCCCCGACTGGGTCCCCGGCTGGGTATCTGACGAAGTCTCGGGCTCGGTCTTCGGCCGGAAAGAATCATCGGAACTCATCATCAAATTATCCGTGAGTGTCTTTATATTGAGCTGCTTGTGCAGGAGTGGCCTCGGATTGATACTTCGACTTCCAATCGCTATAAGGCATACCGTATACCCGCTCCCTAGCATCCTCATACTCTAGCTGTATATCCTGCTCGCCAGCGGCCGCCACATAATACTTAGACAGACAATTTCGGCAAAACCCTGCCAGATTCATCAAATCGATGTTTTGCACATCAGTCCGCTTTTGTAGGTGAGCAACCAGTGTGCGGAAGGCTGCTGCTTCCAATTCTGTCTGAGTTTGCTCATTCAGAGTCTTTATTTCGGTCATAGTCGTTCTTTTCCTTGCTACTTTAGACCCTATTATAAGGCGTCCCTTTCTTTTCGGTATATGAACTTCCAGCCATGTCAGGTAATGCACTGCTAGATTTACTGATTATCGCCATACCAGCCGCTCTGGCAGGATTGTGGTGGACAGGGTCAAAAGCCCGAGAACTGGCTGTTGGTCATGCCACACTAGCCTGCCGCCAGCGACAGCTTCAATTTCTTGATCAAACCGTAGCTCTGACACGCATGAAACCTGTGCGCGGAACAACCGGGTCCAGCTGTTGGCTGCGCGAATATGGGTTCGAATTCACAGATCATGGACAGTTTCGAGATACAGCATCAATAACCATGCGCGGCTATATCTTGCAAAAAGTACACTTTCCCTACACGAGAGACGCGGAAGGCAATCGCATCTATGTGCATTGATTCTGCATGGATTAAGTTAGAATACCGGATTGATTTAAATTAACCGTTTAGGAAGCCGTATGTCAGATTGTCCGTGTGGTTCAGGCACCCTGTTATCAGAGTGTTGTCAGCCCATCATAAATGGAGACGTGAAGGCCGAACGTGCCGAGTCGCTTATCAGGGCTCGATACACCGCCCACACCTTGGGTGCTATCAACTTTATTATGATCACCCACCACCCGTCCACCCGCACGGACATTGATGAAGCTGCTACCGCCCGATGGGCTGGCGAATCAGAATGGCTGGGACTGGAAATATTGAATATTGACGGCGGTGAAGCCGAAGACAGTTCGGCCCGCATCGAATTTATGGCCCGTTACCGCGATAGTGCCCGTCGGCGCCACATCCACCATGAGCGCGGAGTATTCGAGAAATATCACGGACAATGGTATTTTCGGGATGCAGAAGTACCGGATGTGAACCAGTTCCGTCGCGAAGCGCCCAAGCAAGGCCGAAACGAAATTTGTGCCTGCGGTAGCGGCAAAAAATACAAGAAGTGCTGTTCAGCAGCCTAAACCCACAACTGAAGAGGAATTCGCATGGACAAACCATGGCTACAATCTTACCCGCCATCAGCTCCACATGAAATTGACGTCAATGCGTACAGTTCGGTTGTAGATATATTTACCGAAGCGACGACTCGCTTCGCAGATAGACCAGCTTTCCACAACATGGGAACCACGATGACGTTTGCCGAGCTGGATGTAAAAACCCAGCACTTCGCTTCGTGGTTGCTTCAGGAAGCCGGACTAAAAAAAGGCGATCGAATAGCGGTCATGATGCCCAACCTTCTGCAATATCCTGTCGTTGTATTTGGTGCAATGCGCGCCGGCCTAGTCGTGGTCAATACCAATCCTCTGTACACCGACAGAGAGTTGGAACACCAGCTAACAGACTCGGGCGCTAAGGCCATTGTTGTCGTTGAGGCTTTTGCTCACACATTGGCGGACGTCATCGACAAAACCGATGTAGAAACAGTTATCACGACACGATTTGGCGACATGCTGAGTTTCCCGAAGTCGGTCCTAGTCAATTTCGTCCTGAAGTATGTGAAAAAAATGATTCCACCATTTTCACTACCGGGTTCACATTCATTGAACGACGTTTTGGCCAAAGGCGCGACTCTACCGGCTACCGACGTCACCCTCACACAGGAAGATCTGGCCTTTCTGCAATACACCGGTGGTACCACTGGGGTTGCCAAAGGCGCGATGCTATCTCATAGGAATATGGTCGCTAACATCCTGCAAGCTCATGCCTGGGTCAACACCACCGATCAAATAGAAGGCGAAGAAATCATTGTCACAGCGCTACCGCTTTATCACATCTTTGCACTAACCGCTAATGGTCTGACCTACATGAAGATGGGCGCCATGAATCTGCTGATTACTAATCCGCGGGACATGCCGGGCTTTGTTAAAGAGCTGCAGAAATTCAAATTTACGGCCTTCACCGGTGTCAACACTCTATTCAATGGGTTGCTGAATACTCCAGGGTTCGACAAACTGGACTTCTCCAGTTTGAAACTCACACTTGGTGGTGGTATGGCTGTCCAAAAAGCTGTTGCCGATCGCTGGAAAGAAGTAACTGGCGTACCGCTTATTGAGGCGTACGGTTTAACTGAAACCAGCCCTGCAGCCTGTATTAATCCGATGAATTCCGTGGGTTTTAACGATTCAATTGGCCTTCCACTACCCTCAACAGAAGGCTCTGTTCGCGACCCGGATAACAATGCCGTACCCATTGGCGAAGCAGGCGAACTCTGTATTCGCGGCCCACAGGTCATGGAAGGCTACTGGAACCGCCCCGAAGAGACAGCCACGACAATTGATTCCGACGGATGGCTCCATACCGGCGATGTAGCGATTATGGACGAAAAAGGGTTTTTCAAAATTGTTGACCGAATCAAAGACATGGTTCTCGTGTCAGGCTTCAACGTGTACCCGAACGAAATTGAGGCTGTTATCGCCATGCACCCAGGCGTCCTTGAAGTAGGCTGTATCGGCATACCCGATGAGCATTCAGGCGAAGCGGTTAAAGTGGTCATTGTGAAGAAAGATCTGGCGCTAACTGAGGCCGACATCAAGGCCCACTGCAAAGAAGAGTTGACCGGTTACAAACGTCCGAAAGTTGTGCAGTTTGTCGACGAGCTTCCGAAAACCAATGTTGGGAAAATATTACGTCGCGAATTGCGAGAACTATAGCCAGGTCGGTTAACCCACACTCTGCGGGCTAACCAGTGGTTCGGCACCTAATAATTGCGGACAGACCACTAGTGCGGGTGATGAACAATATCAACGGGTGCGCCGGGACGGCTGTGTATATCTGCACAATACACACGCCGATCTCGTTGGTCACGCATTTCAAAATAGCGAGTTAAAGTCTCAGTAACCACCGGAAACGCTAACTCTTTCCAAGGAATTTCAGATTGATCGAACAGCCCGACTTCCAGGGTCTCCTCATTCGCCTTCGCATAGCCACTTTTTAACTGCCCAAAGAACATCAAATACACCTGGCTGATACGCGGCAGGTTATACACCGCAAATAAGCGAAGTTCTTCGCATTCTGCAGTTGCCTCTTCATAGGCTTCACGGGCAGCCCCGTCCACCGTGCTTTCTTCATTTTCCATGAACCCTGCAGGCAACGTCCAGTAACCATGCCTGGGTTCAATCCCTCTTTTGCACAGCAGTACTTTTCCTTGCCACTCGAGTAAACAACCCACGACGTTCTTGGGATTTTCGTAATGAATGAAATCGCAGGAAGTACATACCTTGCGCAGGCGATTATCGCCTTCTGGTATTTGCGCTTTCACGAGGCTACCGCATTGGGTACAAAATCCGTATGTCATGGTGACGATGGCTCTGTTGTTAACATGGCCCGCACATCGGCCGGGAGCGGAATGGATTTTCCAGCAACGGTATCAATCCACACTACCTTGGCACTGCCGCGAGTAAAAAGCACGTTGTCAACCGTCAGTAAATAAGAGCTTATAAACGAACTTCTACCTAAAGAATGTCCAAACATTTGTACGTTGATATGCATCGGATAGGTTACTGGTTTCAGATACTCCGCATGATTATCAACAATAACGATACCTTGAGGCTCTGAATGTAACGAAGCAAAACCTGCCTGGTCATACCATTCCATACGAACCTGTTCGAAGTAGCGAAAATACATCACGTTGTTAACGTGGCCCATAGCATCCATATCCCCCCAACGAATGGGGAAATCAGATTGATGCAGGAGTTTTCCTTCTGAATTAGCCATACTGCCTAGGGTATCCGAGCGAGCAAATTTGTGCGCATTTTCTGTGATGGATTATCGCCGCTCACCACGAAGCTGTCGAACGCTCTCTTGCAACGCGACCAGCTTTACAGTGTTAGGTGCTGTGGGTGTTCCCACATTCAGACCTATTCGTGCAAAGACACGTCGTGGTAATTTGAAAAATGCTGGCCCACCTTTACGGCTAAACAGGCTACCCCACAATCCTTGTAGGGCAATGGGAATCACTGGAACCGGCTTTGCATCAAGCACTCTCATGATGCCAGGCTTGAACGGGATCATTTCTCCGTCGCGTGTAATTTCGCCTTCTGGAAAAATACACAACATATCACCATTCTCAAGTGCTAGCTCCATTTCCTTAAACGCCTGATCGTACATGGCCTGGTCCTCGTGCTGGCCTGCAATCGGAATAGCCCGTGCTGTTCTGAAGATAAAGTTGAGTACCGGTATCTGAAAAATTTTGTAATACATGACAAACCGTATCGGTCGCTTGATACAACCCGCCAGGATTAGTGCATCGACAAAGCTAACGTGATTGGCCACCACTATTACGGCTCCTGTCTCCGGAATATTCCCCATGCCTTGTTTCCGCACTCGGTACAGGGTGTGTACTAGCAGCCAGATTATAAACCGCATGAAAAATTCTGGCACTTGGCGAAAGATGTACCACGCCACTGCTGCGTTCATGATGGCCATGGCTAGGAATATTTGAGGAATGGTGGCTCCAAATCCGAGCAGGACCAGCACGACCACTGCAGATAGAACCATGAACATTGCGTTGATAACGTTATTGCAGGCAATAGCCCGTGACAACCTTCCAGGTGCACTGCGCTCCTGGATTAGCGAGTAGAGAGGGACAATATAAAGTCCACCAAACAACCCGATAAAAAAAATATCCAGTAAAACTCGCCATGCACCTGCAGCATTGACAAACTCAGCAATGCTTAAATCGATTCCCAATGGCATATCAGGAGTGGCCATATACAAATCCAGACCAAACAGCGTGATACCAATGGCACCAAATGGAACAAGACCAATTTCAACTCGCCCGTGAGACAAGCGTTCGCACAGAATAGAACCGGTGGCGATTCCAACCGAAAAACTACCCAACAAGAGTGTAAAAACATCAACGTTTCCACCTAGAACATCTCTGGCAAACACCGGAAATTGAGCAAGGTAGGTGGCACCAAGAAACCAGAACCAGGAAATGGCGAGAATCGATTGGAATATAATTTTGTGTCTTGCGGTATCTCGAACCAGCTTTGCTGTTTCGGTGATGGGGTTAAATCTAACTGTCAGGCTTGGATCACTGGCAGGTGAATTGGGAATGGCACGACTCGCGACATAACCAATCACAGCTACGAGCAGCAATACAATGGAAACCGGCAGTACGTTCCCTGTCTCTGAACTCGCAATAAGTTGCGTCCCTGCAATTGTCCCTAGCAGGATCGCCAAAAACGTACCTAGCTCGACCAGACCGTTGCCACCCGTCAGTTCTGAAGACTTCAGATGCTGTGGCAAGATGCCGTATTTAATTGGGCCAAAAAAAGTGGATTGTGTGCCCATTAGGAATAGCACAGCCATGAGCAGCGGCATACTCGAAAAGGAGAACGCCATAGCTGCACACATCATGATGCCAACTTCAGCTAGCTTGATCCGCCTGATTAATGCTGATTTTTCGTACTTGTCAGCGATTTGACCACACAGAGCTGAGAACAAAAAAAACGGCAATATAAACAGCCCTGCTGCAATATTAATCATCAAGCTGTCATCCATTGATGATGACTTAACCGTCGCAAAAGCGATCAATGCAACAAGTGCATTTTTGTAGACATTGTCGTTGAAGGCACCGAGTAACTGAGTTAGGAAAAACGGTGCAAACCTTTTTTGCTTCAGTAATTGAAACTGATTAACAGTTGCCTGAGACTCGTTTGATTTCTGGTCCATATTAGCTGGCAAGCCTGACAACAGCTCGACAACGAGCAATACCTAACCTGAACTCAATCAAAAACAGTGCCAGAGGTCCAGATCAACACGTATCGAGACCTCCCTCCTGACAGCTCTATCGGCATAAATACCGAGAATTCACACCGCATGTGATCCTGAACAACAGACCGGACTGGGAAACCGTTTGAAAAACCAGTCAGGCTACCGGGGAAACCTCAGATGCTAGCCAACCTTTGTCACTCTCACTAGCAACAAACTCAACAAGTTGCCCTTCGCTTAATGAGCGATAACCTTCACCTTGAATCACACAGTAGTGCACGAGCACACGTCCCCTTGGGGACTGACAATAAAGCCGTAACCTTTCGCGTTATCAAACCACTTAACTGTGCCTTGTGGTCGATCAGACATAAATGCGCCTCCTCTACTCATATCCTGCAAGTACTGCAGGGCATGTAATCCTAAAAGGAAAGTAGCATGAGCTATACACAATGCTAACAAAGTGACATGTGTTGCTACGCTTATTCAGAATTGACTTCACGTCAACGAGGGCAGAGCTTTTCAATTGAGCTTTAGCAAATCTGATCTTATTTCGGGTTTGTCAGAAAACACAAACAGGTCAGTCGTTAACCCTCAGGTCAGGCTTTTGCTAACTAACTCGTAGACATCTGGAGAAAGAGGCCCTGAATCAAGAATACGTTTTAGCTCCGAATTCATGAGACGCCCCGATTCAATGTCGAGACGCTTCCAGCGTCCTAATGGACTCACCATTCGAGCTGCAACCTGAGGATTGAATTTATCCAATGCGATCACTTGATCGGCAAGTAGTCGATACCCAGCACCCTCAGCATCGTGAAAGCCACGCGGATTATTCATAGCAAAACTTCCCACAACTGATCTCAGCCGGTTCGGATTGCTGATGTCAAAATCGACGTGTGTAAGCAAATCAGACACGTCATCGATGATTGTGGACCGGCGCGACATGGCTTGTACCGCAAACCATTTATCCAACACTAGTCGATTACTTCGTGCTGATTGATAGAAATCGTCAACAGCTGATTCTCGCGCCGTTCCAGCGGTATGACATAGGCAGGCAAAAGCTGCCAGTCGGTCGGTCATGTTGCTTGAGCTCTGATACTGATTGACCGCCATGGATTCCCATTGTTTCTCAGGTAGGAAACTCAGTATATTCAACGCTGTGTTTGCCAGACTTCGCATCCCCATGGCTTTAGAATCCAACAACGGCAGCTCTGCACACCTTCCATTTTTTACCAATGACGCTAATTGATCGAATAACTCTCCAGCAAGATACCCGGATAAAGAATCGATGGCTTTAACTAAAGCAGCATAATTCACACCAGCAATAGCTTCAGCCACTGTATCAACAGTCGGTAAGCTCAAAGCTTCCGCTTTGAACGCAGAGTCCAGCTGATCATTCTTTAACAGAGTACCCAACGCCTGCGATAATCCAGATGCAGCTGTAGTTACACTCTCACCATTCAAAACATTGATAATGACCCGCTGTGCTAATCGCTGACCTGCCTCCCAACGATTAAACGAGTCTGTATCGTGAGCAATCAGAAATGACAAAGTATCATCTGAAACATTATGATCCAGTTTTACGGGAGCCGAGAAACCTCTGAGTAATGAGGCAATAGGTGGCTGCGCTATGTCCTGGAAGTGAAAAGTTTGCTCAGGATCCGTAACATCTAAAATGACCCCATGTTTCGATGAGCGACCTTGTATCGGTAAATCGTTTCCTGCTGAATCCAGCAAACCCAATACCAGTGGTATATGTAATGCACCCTTAGCCGTTTGCCCTGGAGTATCCGGACATAACTGCCGAACTGTTAATGAATAACACCTATTTTGAGCATCATAGCTTTCTGTGACTGCAAGCGTAGGAGTACCTGCCGTGCTGTACCACAGCCGGAATTGCGCAAGATCAAGCTCTGTCACAGACTGCATGGCATCAATGAACGCATCACACGTTGTGGCAGTGCCGTCGTGGCGCGTTACGTATTCATCCATACCATTGCGCCATCGTTCGGCACCAAGAAGGGTATGCAGCATGCGTATTACTTCTGCGCCTTTTTCATAAACAGTTAGCGTATAGAAATTATTAATTTCGATATAGCTATCAGGACGTATCGGATGTGACATCGGACCTGCATCTTCAGGAAACTGCCGCGCCCTTAAGAGCCTTACGTCCTCAATTCGTTTTACTGTAGCGGAATGCATATCACTGGAAAAACATTGATCTCTGAATACGGTTAACCCTTCTTTCAAGCTCAGTTGAAACCAGTCACGGCAAGTTATTCTGTTTCCGGTCCAGTTATGAAAATATTCATGAGCGATAACCGCCTCGACACCTAAGTAATCACTATCTGTAGCTGTCTCCGGATCAGCCAGAACAAATCTGGAATTAAATACGTTAAGCCCCTTATTCTCCATCGCCCCCATGTTGAAATCGTCAACCGCTACGATCATGAAACAATCAAGGTCGTACTCTAGCCCGTAAACGTTCTCATCCCAACGCATGGATGCGATTAACGATTGCATGGCAAAGTCACAGCGTTCAATATTATGCTGCTGCACATAGATCTGCAGCAATACGTCACGACCAGAAGCTGTTACGAAGTGATCTTCAATGTGAGCCAAATCACCCGCTACCAATGCAAACAAGTAACTGGGCTTAGGGTGAGGATCATGCCATTTTATGCAATGCTTCCCATTCTCCATTTGCTCTTCGGAAACACGATTACCGTTGGATAACAGCACAGGGTATTCCGAGGCATCAGCAATGATCTCAACATCGAATACCGACAAGACATCTGGCCGATCCAAATAATAGGTAATTTTTCTAAAGCCTTCAGCTTCACACTGCGTACAAAAATTTCCGCTGGATCTATAAAGACCTTCAAGCGCTTTGTTTGCGTCAGGATTGACTACTGTCACGATGCTCAACACACAACGCGGGGGGAGATTCGATAGCCGTAATTCTGTATCTGTGAGGTTATAAGCATCCTTGTCCAAAAGACTACCGTCTACCGAGATTGACGCAAGGACGCAGTCAACACCTTGCAAGGTTAAGTCGAAGGACTGACCTTGATCTTTATTGGCATAAACAAGCGTGAGTTCGCTAGTCACTCGTGTCGCTGTTGGATCCAGCTCAAACACCAAACCAGTATGAGGAATTGACCATTCCGGCGCGCGATAGTCTTCTCGTTTAACAGCAATCGGCGTGTCAGCGTTCATGGGATTCCTTGCAATACGTAAATCACAATGTTACCTGATTCCTATTCGTATTCTCAGCTGACCAGAAATCCTATTTTTGCCTGGAAAACTCATCAAGAACACTACGTGTATGTTCGCCTATCTGGGGGCTTCTCAATTCGCCCTCATCCACAATGTCATTTCGTTTAACCGGGTGTGCAGGTACTAGCAGTTCCTGGCCATCTGCGGTTCTGCTGATCTGTGTGCGGAAGGCCGGGTGAGTGGAGAGATCATCGGGTGTGTTGATTGCGCCATAAGCGATGCTTGCTTGCTGCAGGCGTTCTTGAAACTCCGCAGAATTCATCTTACTGGTAATGACCGTTATGTCGCGCTCAAGATCGTCACGGTTCGAGACACGATCATTGTTGTTTCCGTATGCCGCACACTGGAAAATAGATTCAGAGTGCAGAACGTCTTTACACAGGCGTTCCCATTCACGCTCATTTTGAATAGAAATCAAAATCAATCTGTCATCAGAGCATCGAAAAGCACCGTAAGGTGCAATGGAGGGATGTTTCAGACCAACGGGTTTAGGGGCACCCTTCCCGTAAACAGCGTGCAGATACGGTACCGCCATCCACTCAGCGGCCACACCAAACAAAGACACTGACAACAGCTCCCCATGCCCTGTGCGTTCACGCCTGTGCAAAGCTTCCAGAACAGCACTGTATGCTGTCATTCCAGCACCAATGTCACAGACCGAGACGCCCACGCGGCCTGGAGCCTCAGGTGCACCCGATATGGAGATCAGGCCACTTTCAGCTTGTACTAACAGATCGTAGGCGCGCTTTTTAGCCACCTCACCTTCGTCGCCGTATCCTGATATATTACAGATAATCAGCTTAGGATTAACGCTAAGCATTTTTGTCGTCGAAAAACCGGCCCTTGCCAGAGCACCAGGTGACAAATTCTGGATAAACACATCAGCTTTCTCAAGTATTGCCCAAAGTACAAAAGCACCCTCATCGCTCTTGAAATCAAGACAAACAGATTCCTTGCCCTGATTCAACCACGTAAAATATGAACTCTCGCCTTTGGCCGCTGTATCATACCCTCGTGCGAAATCACCTTCGTCACGTTCAATCTTTATAACCCTAGCACCTGCTTGAACCAGACGAGCAGAACAAAACGGAGCTGCCACCGCCTGCTCTATCGACACAACTAACAAGCCTTCAAGTGCTTGCATTAGAAACTCCTCGGCATTCCCAATACATGTTCGCTTAAATAAGACAGAATAAGATTGGTAGAGATAGGGGCTATTTGATAAAGACGTGTCTCGCGCAGTTTGCGCTCTATATGATACTCGCGGCTGATACCAAAGCCACCATGTGTTTGCAGGCAAACGTCACCCGCTTTCCACGACGCATCAGCAGCCAACATCTTGGCCATGTTAGCTTCTGCACCACAGGCTTCACCAGCATCAAACAACTGAGCTGCCTTATCGACCATCAAGGCTGCAGCCTCAGATTGGGCGTAGGCACTGGCAATTGGGAATGCCACTCCCTGGTTCTGTCCAATCGGACGATCAAACACAACTCTAGAATTTGCATAAGTCGTAGCTTTGTCGATGAAGTACCGCGCATCTCCAATACATTCTGATGCAATCAGAATCCGTTCCGCATTCATACCATCCATGACCACACGAAAACCCTTGTGCTCTTCCCCTAACAGATTTTCAGCAGGAATCTCAAAATCGTCGAAGAACAGCTCACAGGCGTGATGGTTAATCATCGCATCGATTGGTTGGATGGTAAGACCACGCTCTTCAGCACCGCGTAAATCCACAATGAAACAGGAGAGGCCATCGGTTTTTGACGAACGCTCTTCAATAGATTTGGTTCGCGCTAGTAAGACCATCAAATCTGAATGCTGAACCCGGCTGATCCAAACCTTCTGACCGTTGACCCGATAGGCATCACCAACCCGCTTTGCCGTCGTCTTCAGAGACGTCGTATCCGTTCCAGTGCTCGGTTCGGTAACACCGAACGACTGCAACCGAAGCTTGCCCTCTGCTATCGCTGGCAGGTACCTTTTCTTCTGCTCATCAGATCCGTGCTTTAGCACAGAACCCATCACATACATTTGTGCATGAGCAGCACCCGGGTGACCACCCGAGCGAGATATTTCTTCAAGAATGGCACAAGCCTCAACGAGACCCAGCCCTGCCCCACCAAAGGACTCCGGAATCAGGCAGCCGAGAAAACCAGATTCTGTAATCTCTCTGACAAATTCGGTAGGGTAACCCCCACATGCATCGAGCTTGCGCCAGTAGTCCTCTCCATAGGATGCGCAGATGGCTCTGACGGATTGTCTAATTTCTTGAAGATGCTGATCGGGCTGCATAGCTGTCGGTCTTATTATCAATGAGACTTTATAACTCGATACTAGGGTCGATACAACTTTATGAGGCTCAACCGCTGCTGTAACCCGGTCATTAAACCCACACAGGGTCCGGGTGCGTTATGGAAAGCCAACATATGCTTCAAAGAGAAATCAATAAGGTGCCAAAAATTCCTTTGAGGGATATTTTGTTGAAATCACCCCAGCCAAGAACTCTTACAATTTTAAGCATACTAGTATGGTAGATTGACTAAATCGCTTCTCATTCAGTGCTGATATGGGGGCTTAAGCTTCGATATTGGGCCTGGCACAATATGCCAGATGGCGGCGGTGGGATAACACGGGTTCGCATGTTCGAGCTATATCGGACAGGCGATGAAAACACACAGTTGCAACATTCCCTGGGATTGCAAAAAGGCCTTATCGGGCTGGCGAATCCGAGTCAGTCACCACTTTTCCTACAACTTCGCGCTGAAGTCATGGCTGGTCGAATTCCACGCTCAGCAAAGTGCTCTGAAATGGCCACATCGCCTGGGCACGTGGTGATAAACCCCTATACAGCTACGGAAATTAACTGGATAAAGTAATATGCGTATCGATCACGCGTTACTGAAAAAAAGGAATGGACCGACTATTAATTTGGTTGAGTGAATACACACTCTTTTTTTCAACCGCAGCGGGCGCTTCCATTTTGCTTATGATCGTGAGCGTGGCAGCAACTCCGTGGTTCGTAGCATCATTGCCTAGCGATTATTTGCAACCCAAAATACTCGATTCAAGACCTATGAATTTATTCGGCGTATTAATCCTGACTTTCAGAAACATCGTAGGATTCGCTTTTGTGATTCTGGGATTAATTCTGATGGTTACACCTGGGCCAGGCCTCGTAGTGCTGCTGGCGGGCATCTCATTAGCCGAATTTCCAGGTAAACAACGCCTACTTATCAGTATCGCAGTTCAACCTAACGTGTTCAAATCGTTAAACTGGATGCGCACACGTCGCGGCAAAACACCTTTCGAATTTCCCGATAGTAAACTGTAGAAAATGATGCACTTTACTCACTACCCGCTTAGGCTCTTCCTCTCTGTACTGGCACTGCTTTTCAGCGCAGGTCTTGCTCATGCGGAAAGCCCGAAAACGCTGAGTGATGTCGAGCAGCAGATTCGTGATACGTCCGAGCAACTACGCGCCCTTGATGAGGAAATAGCCCATAGTAACGAGATGAAAAAATCTCTCATTAAATCAATGAACGCAGCACAAGGTCAGGCTGGAGAGCGCGAACAGCGTTTACAAGGTCTGGATGAGGATATTGAGCGCTACGGCAAACGCTTGAATGCACTCGATTCGCGCTTGGCCGATGCCCAGAAAGGCGTAGATGCACGTAAATTCCTGATGGCTGAAGTACTGCGCAATTCGCAATCAATTGGCAAGCAAACATCCCTCAAAATCATTTTACAAAATGACGATCCAGCCACTGCAGATCGCCTGGGTGTTTATACCGAATATGTTCTGGCAGCCCAAAATGCAGCGATTCATGAACAGGCTGCTGTCCTAGTTCGCGTTCAAGAGACCAAGGCAGCAGCCTTAAAAGACCGCAACTGGCTGAATTACCTAAAGAAAAAAGCGTCTGGCCAACGTGACACTTTTACCAGCAGGGCCAAAGCCACACAGCGGGATATCGGCCAGGTGGAGGAAGGATTAGATGAAAAAACTCGCACTGTTGCGCAATTGAATGCAGATCAGGAGAGATTACAGTTCTTGATGGAAGAGCTAAAGGCGTTACAAAGCGCACAATCGGGTTACTTCATCGCTGGTAAAGGTAGATATCCAGCCCCCGTGAAGGGTCGGCTAACCGCCCACTTTGGAGATATCAAATCAGTAGGCAAACTTACCTGGAGCGGCTTGTTCATTGAAGCTGCCATGGGTGCCCCTGTCCTGGCTATCGCCGATGGGGAGATTATCTATAGCAATTGGCTTCAAGGCTTTGGCCATCTGGTAATCATCGATCATGGTGATAATTACACCAGCTTGTACGGTGGTAATCGACAAGTCACCATGCCAGTAGGTGATTGGGTAGAGTCAGGTGCAACAATTGCAACTGTTGGAGATTCTGGTGGTCAGAGCTCCAGCGGCGTATATTTTGAAATTCGCCACAATGCAATCGCCGAAGACCCAGAGATCTGGCTAATTCCGAATTCCACTCTGTTTAGTGCCAGCAAATAGTCGTATAACGTTGATAACCCGCTAGACTTGGTTTTGGTCTTGTGCAGTTCTCATCCGTCAATTAAACGACAACTGCGTATTTGTCGTATAGAAAAGTAAATCTGGAGTAAAACTTCAATGAAGGTATCTAAACGCTCGGTTTCACTGATACTGCTAGGCGCTGTAGTTGGTGGTTCACTGACCTTGGGTCAGCACGTCATGGGAGCTCGAAGCGCAAATGAACTGCCTCTGGAACAGATGCGCACGTTTACCGATGTCTTTACTCGGATCAAGAATGACTATGTGGAAGAAGTGTCCGATGACGAATTACTCGAATACGCCATTCGTGGCATGTTGCACGGACTCGACCCTCACTCCGCCTACCTGAACACTGAAGAATTCAACGAGCTGCGTATTGGCACTACTGGCGAATTTGGTGGGTTGGGTATTGAAGTCAGCATGGAAGACGGCTTTGTAAAAGTTGTCTCACCTATTGATGACACACCAGCAGCACGCGCCGGTATGTTACCCGGCGATCTCATCATTCGGCTAGATGAAACTCCAGTTAAAGGCCTGACACTAAATGACGCTGTCAAATTGATGCGCGGCAAGCCAGGTAGCATACTAGCCCTGACCGTTATTCGCGAAGGTACTGACAAACCGCTAAAAATCGATATTGAGCGGGCCATCATCAAAACCACCAGCGTTAGGCATCGCATGCTTGATGACGATTACGGCTACTTGAGAATTTCCAACTTCCAGACGAAAACCACCGCTGATCTGTTGAAAGCAATCAAGGAAATGAAGACCGAAGCTGGCGGCTTGAAAGGCATGGTCCTGGATCTTCGCAACAATCCAGGTGGTGTTCTATCCGGTGCAGTGGGCGTGTCTGATGCCTTCCTCAACGATGGCATGATTGTCTACACAGACGGTCGTGAAAACGATTCTAAGTTGCGCTACGACGCAACTAACGGCGATATACTCGAAGGTGCCCCATTAGTGGTTCTGGTTAATGGTGGATCTGCTTCCGCATCCGAGATCGTTGCAGGTGCAATGCAGGACCACGGACGCGCGATAGTTCTTGGTAGCAAAACATTTGGTAAGGGTTCTGTACAAACGATTCAGGACCTCCCTGCAGGTGGCGCTGTCAAATTGACAACATCACGCTACTTCACACCTAACGGTCGGTCTATACAGGCACTGGGTATAGAACCTGATATTGCTACCAAGCCTGGCACATGGACACGTCCCGATGGGGATAGTACCATCGCACCGCTTTCCGAATCCAACCTGAGGGGCTCTCTGAGCAATACAACGGTGGGCGATGATGAAGCAACTGACGAGGCAGAAGAAGAGAAGGAAGACAATCTAGTCTATGATGACTACCAGCTATTCGAAGCTTTGAACCTGCTGAAAGGACTCGCCATTTTGAACAAGCAAGCCGGCTAATTTCGATCAATAGACGAAAACGGCAGCACGGAGTCTGCGCGACCTAGGCGACCCCGAAGGCTCCTTTGGCCTGGCTGTCCCAACTCAAAAGCGCCTATAACGGTCACGTTAAGGCGCTTTTTTTGGCCCTCAATTCCTGTTGAGAGAACGACAAAGTTGTGCCACATTGTCAGAACACAAAACACACAGGTATTATTGGAAGCTCCTGACATGTCCACTGACCCACTGCTACAACCCTTCCAACTTAAACATCTGACACTGAAGAATCGAATCATGACGACTAGTCATGAGCCGGCATACCCAGTGGACGGCATGCCCAAGGAGCGTTATCGCGCCTATCACGAAGAGCGTGCGAAGGCAGGTGTGGCACTAACCATGACAGCAGGATCAGCAGCAGTAAGCCGCGATTCACCCCCGGTTTTCAATAATGTATTGGCTTACACCGACGAAGTTGTTCCTTGGGTAAAGGACCTTACCGACAGCTGTCACGAACACGGCTGCGCAGTGATGATTCAGCTGACCCATTTAGGGCGTCGAACCGCATGGAATAAAGGTGATTGGTTGCCCAGCGTTTCCTCATCCAAACACAGGGAACCTTCTCATCAACATTTTCCAAAACTGATTGAAGACTGGGACATTGAAAGAATTGTTGGCGACTTTGCAGATGCTGCTGAACGGATGCAAGCAGGCGGCATGGACGGTATAGAGCTTCAGGTTTATGGCCATCTGCTCGATCAGTTTTGGTCCCCCCTGTCTAATGATCTCGAAGGAGATTACGACGCATCAACACTGGATAACAGAATGCGCTTTCCCATGGAAGTGTTATCTGCCATCCGTAAACGTGTTGGCAATGACTTCATCGTAGGATTACGCTACACCGCAGACGAAGCACAAAAAGGTGGTATTTCAGCCAAAGAAGGCCTTGAGATATCAAAGCGCCTCGCCAATTCAGGGCAAGTCGACTTCCTTAATGTAATTCGTGGACGCATTCATACAGACCCTGCGATGGTCGATGTAATACCCATTCAGGGGATGCCCAGTGCGCCTCACCTTGATTTCGCTGGTAGCGTGAAAAAGGCGACAGGGCTGCCAACCTTTCATGCGGCAAGGATTTCAGATGTGGCCACGGCACGGCACGCCATAGCCAGCGGACTTTTGGATATGGTCGGAATGACCCGAGCCCACATGGCAGACCCACATATCGTTAGAAAAATTATCGAAAAGAGAGAGCACGATATCCGCCCCTGTGTCGGAGCAACGTATTGCCTCGATCGAATCTATCAAGGTGGTGAAGCACTGTGCATTCACAATGCAGCGACAGGGCGAGAGCTCACAATGCCTCACGATATCCCCAAAGCTGCTGTGTTTAAAAAGATAGTTATCGTTGGAGCTGGACCTGCTGGTGTTGAGGCGGCAAGAGTTGCCGCCGAGCGAGGTCATTCGGTAACCGTCTTCGAAGCAGCCTCAGAGCCCGGAGGACAGATCAGACTAACTGCACGAAATCCCAGACGCTCAGAAATGATGTCCATCATTGATTGGCGTATGTCCCAGTGTGCTGACAAAGATGTCGAGTTCCGTTTTAATGTTGTCGCCGACGTCCCAGATATAGAAGCACTTAATCCAGACGTGGTAATTATTGCAACTGGGGGCTTACCCGACACCACCTTGTTTGAACAGAAGATCTCCTTACAACATGTCGTCACCAGCTGGGACCTCATTGCAGGTGATGCAGTGACCCCTGAAGAGAACATACTTATCTATGATGAAAGTGGAGATCACCCTGGCCTTCAGGCAGCAGAGGCTGCAGCGACAGCAGGTGCAACCGTTGAAGTAATGACTCCCGATCGAACGTTTGCTCCGGGAATCATGGCCATGAATCTTTCTCCGTACATGAAAGCTTTGCAGGAGAGAGACGTGACATTCACTGTCGCTCGCAGGCTTCTGAATGTTGAACGAGACGGTAACCGTTTAAAGGCTACGATAGGTACTGACTATAGCGACTACACCACAACCGCTTTGTACGATCAAGTAGTCATCAATTATGGTACCCAACCTCTGGCAGATTTGTACTTCGACTTGAAACCACTCTCTATCAACGCTGGCGCGATTGACCACGATGCATTGTTGACTGGAGAGGCGCAGTCGCTAAATAAAAATGCCACCGGTAAGTTCAGACTATATCGCATTGGTGATGCCGTATCGTCTCGTAATACACATGCAGCCATCTATGACGCCCTGCGTTTGGTGAAGGATATTTGAACATCAGGAGAAATATTAAGGACAGAATTTTTTCACAGCGATAATCTTAGATGAACACGATACTATCCCCCTAAGCTTTTAGCCTACCTACCGTTTACGGAGTTATTCAATGGGTTGTCAATACTACTCACCGACCGACAATGGCGCAGACTCGTTTACGGTGGCCATGCCAAGATTAACCGTCGGTCGCGGGACTTTGGCCGAAATCGGTGTCCGGGCTATGCGCCTGGGCATGAAGCGCGTAGCCTTGTTCACCGACCCTAACCTGGCAACAGGCCCCTTGGTGAACATCGTAAAAACATCACTGAGCAACTCCGGACTCGACGTCGCCATCTTCTCGGACATCCGGGTAGAACCTGATGATGACTCCGTAGAGCGCGGGGCTAACTTCCTACGCGGGTCCGGATTCGATGGCATGGTCTCCGTTGGAGGCGGATCAGTTATAGATACTGCCAAAGCGTGCTTGGTGCTTCTGAAGCATGGTGGAAATATTCTTGACTATTTTGCGCCACCCATAGGTAACGGTGCACCCATATCCGCACCGCTACTCCCACACATTGCCTGCCCTACAACTTCAGGAACGGGTTCCGAATGCACATCTATTTCGGTATTACGGGTCAACAAACTCAATACTAAATTTGTTATTGCTAGTCCGTATATGTTGCCCGATGCGGCCATAGTCGACCCGCAGTGCTGTGATAGCTTGCCCTCGAACGTGGTGGCCTCAACAGGCTTTGATCTCTGTTGCCACGCGCTTGAATGTTACACCGCCAAAGCTTATACCAAACACAATAAAATTGATTCGCCAGAGGCTAGGCAATATATCCAAGGTGCTAATCCGTTTAGTGAGATGGTTGCCCGCGAAGCACTGACAATCGTCGGCAACTACCTTGAACGGGGTGTTAACGATTCCAGTGATACACAAGCCCGGGATCAACTCATGTGGGGAGCCACTCTCGCTGGCATCGCTTTTGGTAATAGCGGAACTCACCTGCCTCACGCAATGTCCTATGGCGTGACCCACCTGATGCATGACATCGTAACCGACGGCTATCCCATTGCATCCCCGTTCATACCCCACGGCATTAGCGTAATTGTCACCGCACCATCTATCTTTAAATACACAGCAGAGGCGACTCCCGAGCGACATCTACAGGGTGCTGAGTTTTTATTAGCCGATGTAAAAGGCGCAACGCTCGACGATGCTGGTGAGGTATTAGCCAATCGATTAATCGAATTGATGAAAGCGACTCAAATGCCAAATGGCCTGA
The DNA here is from genome assembly GCA_047634635.1 of Granulosicoccus sp. Lineage (GTDB taxonomy): Bacteria > Pseudomonadota > Gammaproteobacteria > Granulosicoccales > Granulosicoccaceae > Granulosicoccus. The sequence goes on from JBLIIE010000026.1 coordinate 25,723, forward strand.
ACGCGATAGGGTTTAGTGAACAACACGTGTCCGCCCTGGCCACCTCATCAGTTAGACAAGGAAAAGCTATAGCAAACGCACCCAGAGAGTCCAATCAGGTCGATTTGGAAAATATGTATCATAACGCGCTGAGCCACTGGTAAGACTATGATCTCTTTCGTCGCTCGACGACTCCTACAATCTGTATTTGTCATGCTTGCCGTGAGCTTGCTGGCGTTTACTTTGTTTCGTTTCGTTGGCGATCCTGTTTCTCAGATGGTGGGACAGGAAACCTCTTTAGAAGATCAGGCACGTATTCGAGAGTCACTTGGATTAAACGACTCCATAGCAACGCAATTTACTAAGTTTGTTACCAACCTTGCCACGGGTAATTTCGGATATTCGTACAGAACCCGTCAGCCTATCAACGAAATGATATTAAACAGGCTGCCTGCAACGCTTGAATTAGGCATCGTCTCGTTAATCATCTCTTTGTTACTGGGTGTGCCTGCCGGAATTTATACGGCCTTACATCGAGGTGGAGTCCTTGCCAATTCGATATTGGTGACAACCTTAATTGGAGTCTCCATACCCACGTTTGTTATCGGTATCTTTCTGATATTTGTTTTCGGTGTTCAGCTCGGCTGGCTACCAACGTTTGGACGCGGAGACGTTGTATCCGTTGGCTGGTGGAAAACTAATTTCCTTTCCATCGACGGACTACGTTCCTTACTGTTGCCCGCCATAACGTTAGGTGTTTATCAGCTCACGCTAACCATGCGTCTTGTTCGTTCTGAAATGCAGGATGTCATGAAGAGCGACTTTATAAAATTTGCAACGGCAAGAGGCATCAACAAACGATCTATTCACTACAACCATGCCCTGCGAAATACTCTGGTGCCAGTAATAACTATTATAGGACTGCAATTTGGAGGAGTCATCGCATTCTCTATTGTTACAGAGTCGGTTTTTCAGTGGCCAGGCATGGGACTCCTGTTCCTCGACTCTATACGCTATGTCGACATTCCCGTTATGTCCGTCTACCTCGTTTTAATTGCACTGATGTTCGTGGTTATCAATCTAATTGTTGATCTGCTATACGCAGTCATCGACCCACGCGTACGCAACCGGTCGTCGCACTAATGATCAATCGACTTCGCCGTTACACCGTTGAAAACGAATTACTGTACCTTTTCCTTCACAGCCGAGTTGCACAGTTTGCAGCACTTTTGGCCATACTGATGATTGGTGGGGCCACTTTGGCCACATGGATAGCACCCACTGACCCCTACGACCTGACCAGCTTTGATCTTCTAGATTCATTGCTGCCACCAAGCTGGTCTGCTGATGGTGACTCCCGCTTTATCATCGGAACTGATGACCAAGGGCGCGACCTTCTTTCGGCAATTCTCTACGGTATGCGTCTGTCGCTTCTGGTAGGTGTTTTATCCATTACTTTTGCGAGTGTACTGGGCGTAAGCCTGGGCCTAATGGCCGGATATCTTGGTGGACGATTTGATTCGATCGTTATGCGCATAGCCGACGTTCAACTTAGCTTGCCAGCCATACTCACCGCTTTGCTAATCGACGGTATCGCACGTGGAATATTACCGCAAGGACATCACGATGATTTAATGATCATCGTTTTAACGGTGGCTATAGGTTTATCACTATGGGTAAATTTCGCACGAACAGCCCGCGCATCTACATTTGTAGAAAAGAATAAAGAATACGTTCAAGCAAGTGAAATAATGGGCATGCATCCCGCCCGCATAATGCTTGTACAAATTCTACCAAACATAATGGGGCCCATCATGGTGATACTTACCGTTGATCTGGCAGTAGCCATTTTATTGGAAGCAACGCTGTCTTTTCTGGGTGTTGGTGTACCTCCCAATCAACCTTCTCTTGGCACTCTCATACGCATTGGTACAGAGTATCTTTTCTCAGGTGAATGGTGGATCGTGGCATTCCCAAGCCTAACGCTCGTAATATTAATTGTGTCAGTAAACGTGCTCGGTGACTTTCTTCGCGATGCACTTAATCCAAGACTTCGTTGATAATACTCATGAGTAGCCTACTTGAAGTTAAGGATCTTACTGTATCTATCCCCAGTCGCTTTGGTGAATTCAAAGCAGTAGACGGAGCCAATTTTCACGTCGAACCAGGAGAAATACATGGACTAGTGGGAGAATCAGGTGCGGGGAAATCTACAATTGGTGCTGCAATTATGGGCCTCCTGGAACACCCTGCAATAATAGAAAAAGGATCGATTCGTTTGTTAGGAGATGAGCTGACGTCACTGGATGAGAAGCAATATCATCAATTACGAGGCAATCGCATAAGCATGATTTTTCAAGACCCACAGACATCGCTTAATCCCTTACTCACGATTGCAGATCAATTGATTGAAACCATTCAGCAACATCGTGATCTGGATGACCGCGCCGCTCGCACACTCGCCATAAATTTACTCGGGGAAACCGGAATTGAACATGCTGAACAGCGGCTTGATGAATACCCGCACCAATTCTCCGGAGGAATGCGCCAACGTGTGGTAATCGCCATGGCACTGTGCACGAATCCAGAACTCATCATCGCAGATGAACCGACCACTGCACTAGATGTGTCTATACAAAAACAAATACTGAGTCTTATTCGAACACTGGCAAAGCAGCATCAAGTGGGCGTTATATTGATTACGCATGACATCGGAGTCATCGCCGAAATTACGGACAAGGTTACGGTTCTCAAGAATGGAAAAATTATCGAAACAGGCACTACCCCACAAGTGCTTGGACATCCGATTGAAGACTACACAAAAGCTCTAATGGCAGCAGTACCTAGGCTTGATAGACGAGAGGAGCGATTTCTAAACATTGTCAATGATGACAAATCTATTGGTGGCGAATCGAGCTGGCATATAGAAGGGGCAAGTGCGGAACTCGCTGCGACGTGGTTGCTTCAAGGAAACAAAGAACAGCGATCGTCAAGGACAGCCTCAGCAACTGCAAATCCTAGAATTTTAGAAATCAAAGACCTGAGTGTAACGTTCGGTGAGAAAAACGGATGGTTCATAAAGCGGCCGGGCTTCAAAGCCTTGAACAATGTGTCTCTTCAAATTCAACGAGGTGAGGTTCTCGGATTGGTAGGGGAAAGCGGCAGCGGTAAATCAACGTTAGCCAAAGCTCTCGTTGGGCTGGTTCCCATATCTAGTGGCAGTATGGAATTTAACGATGCCTCTCTACCAGACGCGACCAAACGACAGCGAACTCATCCTGCACGCCGGGAGATACAGATGGTATTCCAGGATCCATATTCTTCATTGAATAATCGCCGTACTGTGGAGGCTATTCTGACTGAACCACTCCAGTTTTACGGATTGGCAAAGAAGGGGATTGAAAATAGACGACTAGTCGCATCAGTATTGAATCTCGTTGAAATGCCTCAGCGTGCCATGCTCAAATATCCACACCAGTTTTCAGGGGGGCAGCGACAACGCATTGCAGTGGCTCGTGCATTGATGGCACAGCCCAGCTTTCTAATCTGCGATGAACCTACCTCTGCCCTTGATGTATCCATACAGGCACAAATTCTAAATTTACTGAAAGATCTACAAAGTAATTTTGGACTGACTATTCTTTTCATAAGCCACAATCTGGCAGTCGTTAGACAAATGGCCGATCAGGTGTTAGTACTGCGGCGTGGTGAGCAAGTCGAAAAGGCAGCAAGTGAAACATTTTTCAATTCACCCGGCACCGAATACAGTCAACAGTTACTTCGCGAAACACCATCACTAGCATTACTCACGGCATCGTAAATTCCAGAAAGTTTTTTGTAGTAATTCATCTACTGTGAATTACCCATTGAACAGACCATTACTAAACACCTTACGAGCAGACCTGTAAATGCCAACGAGCACTTAGGATAGCCGTAGATAAAGCGATAAAGAAGTAAGCGGATATAGGGTGTATCGTGAAATGGGTAAATTTATACACCGCCTTGCATTAGCTGATTTGTAGGTTTGCCTAATACATCCAGGCTGCAAGGGCAATCTAGCCTTTACCAAAAATTCGTGAACCAATCAGGTTACTGGAATTCTAAAAAATGGTTGCACTCCAAATTGAACGCAGTGTGTGCACTTCAAGATGTGATAGTTGGCGCATCATAAGGCTACAAATATTCTATTAGACAGAGTGCAACCATGTCAGAAATCGTACTACTTTCCAAACAGATTTTTCGCGATATCCATGGGATTCCCTCCAGCCCCAAGACTATCTAGTAAACTTCCACCAGAGCTCATCTTGTCCATGAGTGAAGGCATTACCTGTGACAACGTTTCAGCAGCAGAACCCGCATCAACTCCGAGCTTAGACGCCATCTCGCTAATCTTTTCTGAACCAAATGCACTAGTTAGCTGATCCACGGAAATAGGTGAGTTGTCACCATCGCCCAACCATGAAGTTACCTGATCACCCAAACCACTTTCTTTGAGTTTTTCAGCGATTCCAGCGATATCAAGGCCTTCACCATTAGTAAGGCCAGATAGAGCTTCCATCATGCCACCAAGATCGCCCATTTTGTCACCTAGTAACTCCTGGCCCATTTTCATAAAGTCCATAATATTCTCCGATTTACCGAATTAAAAACGACCGCAGAGAATACACTCTACGAATGACTAATATCGTGCAACTAGCATACACAAACACAGACAAACCAGGTGCCTGGGCGGTAACGGTAGGATCTGCCGTTTGGGGGCTATTCTGGATCCCTCTGCGTTACCTTGAAGATGCTGGAATCCCCGGTCTATGGGCGGTTGCGCTAGTGCTGACAGCAGCATTTATTCCATCTTTGCTAGCCACAATTTGGAAACGGGAACTCTCAGAATTATCAACTGTTAACGGATGGCTCGTGGGTTTTGCGTTGAGTATCTCGACAGTTCTCTATTTCACAGCAGTTCTATACACGGATGTGATCAGGGCAATATTTCTTTTTTATCTATTGCCTTTATGGACAACCCTTTCAGCGAGACTTTTATATGGTGAACCCATTAGACGAGCTCAACTAGCCATAATTGCAGCAGCACTTGTGGGTGTTTGGCTGTTACTGGGCGGTGGCTTTTCGTTCCCCGTGCCCCACAACGTTGGCGACTGGTGTGCTATCGCCGCAGGATTTTGCTGGGGATTCAGTTTATCTCTATTACGCAGTAAAGCCGATAGCCCACCGTTCGCAGGCACTACAGCAACTCTATTTTCAGGAATCATACTTTCCAGTGCTTGCGCACTGATAATACAATATTGGTTCTCCAACAACATGGACACCAACTCAGATCCTGTATCACTTATACAGATAATGCCAGTCGTCGTTGCATTCGGGGCCATATTAATTTTCCCATCGATGCTGTCACAGATATGGGGGGCACGCCGCATTCCTGCTCCAACTGCAGCCTTATTAACCATGACAGAAATTCTGGTCGCCACAGGTTCAGCCGGGCTTCTTATTGGTACTGAATTACCCCCCATATCCCTTCTGGGCGGCTTGATTATCATCGCCACCGTCTGTGTAGATCTCGCAGTTAAACGGCGTGCACCAAATTAGCGACTCACTGCATAGTTACCTTTGACCCGTTCTTTACGCGGATCAAAATGTGGACAAGCAACAACCGTTGCAGTTAGTCGTTTTTGTAACCCATCTAGCTGTCCAACTTCTACGGGGGTTCCCACTGCAGCATGCGTCATGTCGATTCTCGCAAGCGCTATGACCTTGCCCAGAATAGGTGATTTCATTGCTGATGTAATTTCACCCACTTGTGCGCGACCCACTCTCACACAATCACCAGAGGATGGCACCACACCCCCTTCCAAATCCAGTCCCATGAGCATGCGTTGAGGATTTACTTTGCGCTGCTCGAGCACTGCACGACCAATAAAATCATCTTCTTTGGAAAGCAGTGGAACTGTAAAACCGATACCTGCTTCGTATGGGTCAGTCCTATCGGTGAACTCATAGCCAGCAAAGATTAGCCCGCTTTCAATACGCAACATATCTAATGCAGCCAAACCTAATGGAACCATACCTTTAGGTTCACCAGCTGTCCAAATAGCATCAAACACAGTTTTCGCATCTTTTGGATGACAGAAGACTTCAAAACCTAATTCACCAGAATATCCAGTTCTGCTGACAACTACTGAAGCACCGTGAAAGTCACTTAGTCGCCCAATGGTAAAGCGAAACCAACCAAGCTCTTCAACCGTAGGTTGCGTAGGTGCTGTCCAGATGAGATCACTCAGTATCTCTCGCGATAGCGGACCCTGAACCGCCACATTACATAACTGCTCTGTACTGTCACGCACCCAGGCATTCAGATTATTTTTCTTAGCTATCTCACGAAGTGCAAGGCCACTAGCATCGTTACCTCCAATCCATCGGAAGTTATCATCACCTAAACGAAAAACTGTACCATCATCAATCATTCCACCGTGTTCGTAACACATCGCGGTATACACAACTTGCCCTACTGATAACTTCTTCATATTGCGTGTGACACCCATTTGCATAAGTGCTTCAGCATCGGGACCTGTCACTTCATATTTACGCAGTGGAGACAGATCCATAATGGCCGCTTTCTCACGACAAGCCCAGTATTCAGCAATTGTCCCCTGTTGCGTCATGGTATTCGCTAACCAATAGCCGTTGTACTCGATAAAGTCTCTGGTGTGTTCTGCAAAGCAAGCATGAAAGCCCGTCTCTTTTGTCTCTTCCACGTCCGCCTCCGGCGATTTTCTAAAACCAATTAGTCGTTTAAATGTTTCTTTTTCACGGTACACACGAGTTTGAATGTCGGTGGGATTCCAACCGTTAGCAGCATCAACATCACAGGGACATGACGTTGCTATACAAACAAGATCTGTCAAAGCCCGGAGCATTACGTAGTCGCCCGGCCGGGACCAAGGCTCATCCAACAGAATTGCATTGGTACTATCCAGCAAAGTGTTAAAGAAAAAATTGATAGCTGGCCATCCACCCCGAGGACGAATACTGAACTTTTCAAACTGCAAATTCATGTTGTCAGTACAGTTACGATGGCCCGGATAACCAAGGTCTTCGTAATAGCGTGCAGTACACGCTAAGCCGAAGGTATCGTGTCGTCCACAGGTGTCCTGAACAATTTCTACAAGCGGCTCATGATCACTGCTGAAATATTTGGAAAATATTCCTGGTGCCGGATATAAAGAACCACCTAGTGAACGCGTAGTGGTTGGGTCAATTTCACGCTCTAAGCCCTTGTCCAAGGCTCTGGCAGAGAACGCCTGAAAATCAGAACATTGCCGGCCCTGAATGTCAAGTATCTGAACATACTGGCCAGCTTTGACTTCAAAAGTAACTGCTGTGCCCGGCTGTATGTTTTCATCAAGCAGTGGGGCAGCTAACGGTGCGGGCGCCTTCAGCTGATCTGCTTGCGATCGCGGGTTTATGCGTTCAATAAAAACGATAACCTCTGTTGCAACATTCTGAAATTCAGGTGACATCGGACCACCTGGTGCAGAAATACATAGAAGACCGCCAGCTATGACGGTAACGCTACGAATTTCGCCAGCGACAGACTCGCCATTAAATAAATCTACACTGTCTGCCGCAGACAATGAAAAGCCGGCAGTGTCCAATAGATGCATGATGCGTGCGCCATTGGCACCGCCTGTACTTAGTGTGTTGTGCAAACCGTTCGCTGCACCTTTACCAACCGAACTAATCATTGCTGCATCAGATATTCCATCAGGCGTGAAATGAACTAACTCCACTGCCTGCAAACCAGAAACGTCCATGACGTTGACCACATCACCAGCTTCTACCTCCAACGCTCTTGAACCACCACCAGGAACCACGTGGCGTTCAATATTATCGGGTAGCACTGGCAGGCCTGGAAAGCTAATGCCTGAGCGAGTGAACGGTGCCGTAAACGTTGGTTGCATGGCTAGGTCCATGTCGTAACTCCTATGGGTGCTAAAGTCTTATGACTACCTATTATTTTGATAGTTGTGTTGCTTGCGCCATGCTTTGATAAGTCTGTCGGCAATCATGCCTAGGAAGGCGATACACAAGCCAGCAACCAGCGCTCGGCCTGTCTTGTTTCCAGTACGCGCACGATTTATTTCCGAACCAAGATCTTGAGTACCAATTAACGCGGTAATTGCCACCATAAATAACGCCATGAATATGACCTGATTGATACCGAGCATTATTTCTGGAGCTGCTAGCGGTAGTTCAACTTTAGTTAAGCGTTGCCAACGGGACGCACCTTGCTGAATCGCCGCCTCACGAATATTGAACGGCACATTCCTGAAGCCTAGATTGGTGTAGCGAATCATGGGTACCAACGCAAATGCAAGAACAGCAATGATTGCGGATATATCACTGACCTTGAATAACATAATGACTGGAATCAAATAAATAAACGAAGGGAATGTTTGGAAAAAATCGCACATGAGAATTATGTAGCGCGACAGACGTTCGCTTCTTGCTGCCAGTAAACCGATGGGAAAGCCAACAACAATGCAGATAGACGCTGCCGACCCAATCATGTACACCGTGATCATGGTCTGCTTCCACAAACCCATCAACAGCGGAAATGAAATCATCAGACCTACCGTTAACGCCAACTTCCAACCACCCATACGATAGCCAAGCAATATAAGCAGGCCAATAAATGTGGGCCATGGAATAGATAGTAAGAATTTCTTAATGGGTATCAGGATATCAATCAATACAAAATTTCGGAATCCTTGAACGTTGTCGTACCAATTAACCAGCACCCAATCGATGCCCGCGTCCCACATGGGAGCGGTGGTCAAAGGCCATTCCTTGGGCAGTACCCGAAGCGATGGAAATATCCAGGCAATCGCAATTGAAACAAGTAGAAACACACCGGCAAACATTAGGTGCTTATGCTTTTGCTTCCATGGCAAATTTTTATCTATATATTCTTTGGGCTTATGTGCATAAGCAGCACTGAGCCTATCCAGTGCCACAGCAATAACAACAATGGCCAGACCTTGCTCAAGTGCTTGCCCCAAACGTAAGGTTTGCAGGGAATTCAGTAATTCATTACCAAGGCCAGAAGCTCCGATGAGTGACGCTAATACAATCATGGCAAGTGTTTGCATTATCCCCTGATTCAAACCCACCAATACCGTCGAACGGGACGTAGGCACTTTAACTTTCCAAAGCATTTGCCGCGAAGTGCACCCCGCCATTTCGCCCGCTTCCAGCACTTCATGCGGTACCGTTTGCAAACCCAGTAAAATACAACGAGCTACGGGCGGTACCGCAAATACTGAAACAGCCAGCATTGCAGGTACGTCTCCAATACCGAACAAAACCACAATGGGCACCATATAAGCAAACGGTGGCATCGCCTGCATTAGATCAAATATTGGTGTTACAGCTCGTTCAACGCGAACGCTTTTTGACATCCAGATAGCCAATAGCAAGCCAATGGAAAACACAAAAGGCACAGTAAGCAACACTAGCGAAAACGTATCCATCGCAGGTCGCCACACACTGAACAATGATAAATACAGAAAAGAGCCACCTGCGACAGCCGCCATTCGCCATCCTGCAACCCAATGTCCAAGAATCGCCATAAGCCCAACGACGGTAATCCACGGTAAGGGTTCAATTCCAATTCTAAAGCCGTTGAAAAACAGCCCATCAGTAAACGAAAGCTGATACTCAAAGATTTTGATCATTCCCCGTGTGATATCGGTGGGAACAAATTCGTAATTCTTGCCTTCGAAAAACTTAACTCCGTAGACTATCCATTCGAAGAAATCGGTTATCCAGTTTTTTAAAGGTATTACCCATTTACGCGGAAACTTGGCAACCCACGCAAATTGCTCTTTGGCCAGAATTCCGCCAATGATAATAATAGTGGCAATAACCAGGTGAACAATATTACGCCGCCGCTGTCTGTCGGCAGGGACACGCTTCAGTGTGTTGATTGATTCACTCATATCAGGTGGAGAACAGAATGCCTACAAGCTTTTCTCGGTCTAGCGACCCAACCAGCTGCCCTTCCTTGTCGGTAACGGGAATGGCCGCCTCACTCATCATCACGCGCTTGGCAACATCCTCTAACACTGCACCTATTCTAAGAGGTTCTTGAGTCGCATCAACTGCACCCACTGCGTTCATGATTTTGCCCACTGTAATCAATTTAGCTTTGGGCGCATTTTCCACAAAAGCTTTTACGTATGCATCAGCTGGGTTTGTGACCAATTCTTCCGGAGTACCGATTTGAACCAGCTCACCATCTTTCATGATGGCTATACGATCACCAAGACGCACAGCCTCATCAAAGTCATGAGTTACGAAAACAATGGATTTATTTAGCTTTGATTGCAGGCGCATGAATTCGTCCTGCATTTCTCGACGAATCAGCGGATCAAGCGCTGAAAATGGCTCATCCAAAAACCAGACATCTGGCTCTACTGCAAGACTTCTCGCAATGCCTACTCTTTGCTGCTGACCACCAGACATCTCTCTGGGAAAATAGCTTTCGCGTCCAGCCAATCCAACTAGTTCAACCAGCTCACGCGCTTTAGCAATTCGAGTTTCTTCATCCAGACCTTGAATTTCCAGAGGAAATGCAATGTTCTCTAACACTGTTCTGTGAGGTAGGAGGCCAAAATGCTGAAACACCATGCCCATCTTATGGCGCCTAAGCTTGTTCAGCTCTTTGGTATTGACCTTGGTAATATCTGTGCCGTTGAAATGGACCTCACCGGCAGTGGGTTTTAACAGCTGCGTTATGCACCTCAGCATGGTGGATTTACCTGACCCACTTAACCCCATAATCATTAATATTTCGTTTTGATGAACATCAAAACTGACATCTCGAACGGCTCCGATCAGCCCAGCAGCTCCGATCTGATCCATAGTTGGCGTACCGCCACTTTTAGCGAGAAATTTCTCTGCGCCCTTGCCAAACAATTGCCACACATTTCTGCAGGAAATTTTTACTTCGTTACCAGTCGTTTCTGCGCTCATGAACTTGCAATAACTACCATCAAGGGCTCTGCCACAGTGAGCACTAAATTCGTGCGCCTGTCAAAGAACAATTGGCTCAAAAAATATCTGGGATCGCCACTTGTCTTAATTGCGACGACCCCCGATCTCGACACTTAGGCCCGTAATATATCCAGGCCTATTCCACAGCTATTTAGCCAGCACAAGATGGAATCCAGCTATCGGCAACTGCCTGATTGCTTTCGATCCATTTAGTCGCAGCTTCATCATGGTCTAGTCCCTCTACATCAACCATGGCGGCCGCTGCATCAATCATTGGGCCGGTGAAGTTAATGTTTGAGACCATATCGTTTGCGCAAGGATATTTGTCAGCAAAACCGGACCACAGACCTTTTTTCAAGTAGCCACCAACTGCTGCACCGCAGTCATTAGCCATATCAGGGTTAACACCCCAGGAAGGATCAGTCACGCATTTGTTTTCTGCATCACGGCGTGGAAATTCGATGAATTTACCGGGGTAAGCTGCACCGACCCAGTTTGGAGCCCAGTTAAACAAAATAATGGGCTCTTTACGCGCAGCTGCTGATTTCAACTCACCAAACAATGCATCTGCGGAACCAGCGTTTACGATAACTACATCCAATCCTAAGGCTTCAATTCGCTCGACATCTTCTGGATGCCATTCAGCAGGTCCTGACAGGTAACGAGCACTTGGCGAAGTTTCGGGTGATGAAAGCAGCTCAGCACAATCATTCAACGCTTTGTAATCTGGGAGGCCTGGGCATATTTCTTCAACATAGTTCGGGTACCACCACTCTTCGCGAGTCGTCGCTTCATGGCTTCCACCATCAACCATGCGACCAGCTTCTACTTCTTTCATGAAGCTTGCGTTCATGGAGCCTTCCCATACTTCCATTTGCAAATGAGCGTCACCTGTACCCATGGCAGCAAATTGACTCTGCGTATCAAGTGTAACCAGCTCAGTGTTGTAGCCAATTTTGTCAAGCATCTGTATGGCTACTCGAGCCAATACTTTTTGACTGGACCAGTTGTTGTCAATGACCTGAATTGGGTCATCAGACTCTACGGCCATCGCCGTCAGCGGTGAGAATGCAACAGCTGCAGCCATTGCAATACTGATTGTGATTAATTTACTTTTTAACATTAAGGTCTTCCTCCAGATTTATCGATGATCAGCATGATCAGGTGTCAATCGAATTCGGCACGCCTCCAAAACAATCGCCGCACCAAAATAATCCACTTCAAATACTGAGCGCGTTAATACGGTGCAAAGACTGATCATCCACACTCTACATGAATATTCCTGAAAGGAAAATGAAATTACTCTGTTGAAACGAACGCAAGCTGGTGGTACCGTCGTTCAACCCAGACGACAGGATTGTGCTTCTACCATGTGCGGAATTGCCGGGCTCTACCTGAAAAACCCTGATTTGTTCCCAAAGCTAGGGGAATTGTTCAAACCCATGCTGATTGAAATGACCAGCCGTGGTCCAGATTCAGCGGGCATCGCTATCTATCGCAATCCTGTCGGCGCTGGACAAACAAAGTATTCACTCGCGCATGATAGTACCGAGTACGACTGGAACGCCTTGAGCGCCGCAATGGATGCGCAACTCAAAACCAACAGCTCGGTGACACAACGAAGTACTCACGCCCTACTTATTAATGACGGCGACGAAGCTCATGTAAAGAACTGGCTATCCACTTTCGATTCAAAAGTAAGATTGGTTGGCAGTGGTGAAAGCGTTGAAATATATAAGGAGACCGGCCTACCTGAAGATGTCTATGAACGATTCGGATTAGTCACGGCTGCCGGCCAACACATGATCGGCCACACCAGAATGGCGACAGAAAGTGCCGTGACATCCGCTGGATCCCATCCTTTTGCTACAGGCGCTGATCTTTGCCTGGTTCACAATGGCTCGTTATCCAACCACAACCGCTTGCGCGAAGAGTTGATTCGCAAGGGTGTGAGTTTCGGAAGTGAAAATGACAGTGAGGTCGCAGCAGCTTACCTAACGTGGAAACTACGCCAAGGCATTCCTTTGAAGCAAGCTTTGGAAGACGCCTTGGACGATCTGGACGGTTTTTTCACCTTCTGCATCGGAACCAAAGACGGATTCGCCGTGCTGCGAGATCCGATTGCCTGCAAACACGCTGTTATGGCTGAAACAGATGACTGGGTCGCTATGGCAACTGAATTTCGTGCAATTGCAACTCTCCCTGGCGCCGACACGGCCCGAATCTGGGAACCAAAACCTGCCACCGTCTATGCCTGGGGCAATGAATCCGTCAATGCGCACATATCTGCCCCTGCGACTGCCTTGGGAGACAATCAATTGGCTGGAGCCCCCCTGTGAATTCTCTAGATCTAGGTACATTGGGCCTGCGTGCCATCAATGAAAAGTTACAAGCACTCGACCCTGGCACCAATGAGCGCGAATGGACGATTACTAACCCCATGGGACAGCACGCCATTGCCTGTGGGCTGAATGCTCCGATCGAGGTGACCATTGACGGTCACGCAGGCTTTTACTGCGCCGGTATGAATCAACACGCGACAGTCACTGTCAACGGACATGCTGGTGTCGGGGTCGCTGAGAACATGATGAGTGGATTCGTGCGCATCAAAGGAAATGCAAGCCAGGCCGCTGGAGCCACTGCTCATGGAGGCCTTTTGGTCATTGAAGGCGATGCATCCTCACGCTGCGGCATATCCATGAAGGGAATCGATATTGTGGTAGGCGGTTCGGTCGGTCATATGAGTGGCTTTATGGCTCAACTGGGTCATATGGTTATTTGTGGCGATGCAGGCGAAGCCTTAGGCGATTCAATTTATGAAGCAAAACTCTTCGTAGCTGGCTCTGTCGAAAGCCTAGGGGCTGACTGTGTAGAGAAGGAGATGACATCAGAACATGAAAAAACTCTGGCCGACCTACTCGAAAAAGCTGGCATCAGCAAAGATGCAAAATTATTTCGCCGTTACGGATCTGCAAGAACACTTTACAACTTTAATATTGACCATGCAGACGCCTACTAGCGTCCTTTAGTGTCGACAGATACTACCGAGTATTTTTCGGATTCCGCTAATTCACGATCCTAAGGTCGACCTACCCAGACAATCATGAAAAATGGACGATAAGACTCCACAAGTTACTCCCCGACCGTCAGCAACATTCGACGAATACACCATGTCGGAAATTCGGCGAGCAGCCAGCACCGGCATTTACGATATTCGAGGAGCAGGGGCCAAACGTGCACTGCCACACTTCGATGATCTATTGTTTTTGGGTGCATCCATATCGCGCTATCCGCTGGAAGGATATCGCGAACGCTGCGGCACCGAAGTCACCTTAGGCGATCGATTCGCTAAAAAACCTCTTCAATTAAAAATCCCTATTACGATCGCGGGCATGAGCTTTGGTTCACTCTCTGGTCAAGCCAAAGAAGCCTTAGGGCGTGGCGCTAACCTTGCCGGCACATCGACTACAACGGGGGATGGCGGTATGACCCCAGAAGAACGCGGCCATTCAAAATTACTGGTCTATCAATATCTTCCATCACGTTACGGCATGAACCCTGACGATCTTCGCAAAGCCGACGCTATTGAAATAGTTGTTGGCCAAGGCGCAAAACCTGGCGGTGGAGGAATGCTACTAGGTCAGAAAATTAATGATCGCGTAGCGTCTATGCGCTCCTTGCCTAAAGGAATTGACCAACGTTCAGCGTGCAGACATCCAGACTGGACAGGGCCCGACGATCTTGAAATAAAAATATTGGAGCTGCGCGAAATCACGAATTGGGAAAAACCTATTTTTGTAAAAATCGGTGGTTCACGCCCCTATTACGACACAGCTCTTGCGGTTAAGTCAGGAGCCGATGTCATTGTTCTTGACGGCATGCAAGGTGGCACCGCTGCAACGCAGAACGTGTTTATTGAGCACGTAGGCCAACCAACCCTTGCCTGCATTAGGCCAGCGGTACAAGCTCTGCAAGAGCTCGACATGCATCGTAAAGTTCAACTTATCATCTCAGGTGGAATTCGTAACGGTGCTGATGTTGCAAAAGCGATGGCGCTTGGCGCAGATGCAGTATCAATCGGTTCAGCCGCACTTATTGCCATGGGTGATAACGACCCGTACTATGAAGATGAATACCGCAAGCTTGGTACAACAGCCGGTTCCTACGATGCCTGGCACCTTGGACAAGATCCAGCAGGCATCACTACACAGAATCCAGAACTTGCAAGCCGACTGGATCCTGTCAAAGCAGGACGCCGACTGGCTAACTATCTGAAAGTGATGACACTGGAAGCACAAACTATCGCCAGAGCATGTGGAAAAAGCCATGTACACAATCTGGAACCTGAAGATTTATGCGCACTAACAGTAGAAGCTGCAGCAATGGCGCAGGTTCCTCTGGCAGGCACAAGTTGGGTCCCCGGACAAGGTTACTGATTTAAACGACGGTTCTACACAGACACTAACAACTAAGGTAAAGAGAGCGGGCAATGACACAGAATTTGACGGAACTGGCCAAAGAACGTGGCATCAAGTATTACCTGTTCAACTTTACAGATCTATTCGGTACACAGCGTGCCAAGTTAGTGCCTGCCGCCGCCGCAGGAAAAATGCAGCAGAGCGGCGCAGGCTTTGCAGGCTTTGCGGCCTGGCTGGATTTTACTCCTGCCCACCCAGACATGTTTGTCATGCCCGATGCATCCACTGTTATTCAGCTTCCATGGAAGCCGGAAGTTGCGTGGGTAGCAGGCGATCCATGGATGAACGGCGAGCCTGTCGCGCAGGGCCCACGAAATGTATTAAAGAAATTGATGGCAGAGTCAGCAACAAAAGGCATGTTGATGAAGTCAGGTGTCGAACCTGAGTTTCATCTGATATCCCCTGAAGGCACGACCATTTCAGATGATAAAGACACTCAGGAAAAACCCTGCTACGACCAATCTGCTGTTATGCGCAGATTCGATGTAATCTCGCATATTTGCGACACCATGACAGAGCTTGGTTGGGGGCCCTATCAAAACGATCACGAGGATGCGAACGGACAATTTGAAATCAACTGGGACTTCAACGATGCATTGACTAC
>JBLIIE010000027.1:0-39722 GCA_047634635.1 Granulosicoccus sp.
CGAAATTCTCATTGTCGTTCACTGTGCATTTTGCAACACTGGCAATCATTGTCTCAGCCTTGTCTGAACAGAGCCGCAACCGTCACAGCATAGCTATCGCTGGAGGTGTTATGGCAGTGGCCTATCTGGCAGAGATGGCCTATTTATTCTTTCAGGCTGCGCAGGCCGAGCACAGCCATTTCAACTTTTCCACACCCTTTCACACGACCATGTATTCGCTGATGGGGTTGGGTGCTGTTCTGCTGATCGGCATGCCCATCGTTGTTGCTTGGGCTGCGCGCTGTGATTCAGCAATCAGTCCCGCAACCAAAGCGGGAATTTGGTGGGGAGCCCTTACAAGCTTTGCTCTCACTCTTGTCACGGCTAGCTACCTCTCTGACCAAGGAGGACATTTCGTTGGCATACCAAGCGACCCATCACGCGTGCTGCCTGTTCTGGGCTGGTCAACTGAGGTTGGAGATCTGCGTCCAGCTCATTTTCTTTCACTGCATGCCCTTCAAATACTGCCCTTGATCGGACTATGGATAGATCGGACAGGCAGCAGCATCGCAATAATCAAACCTTTTGCAGCGGCTTATGCTTTGCTGAGTTTCGCTGTGCTAGGTCAGTCATTGTTGGGACTGCCACTGATCTCCATGTGAAGATCGTATTACTTACTCTACGTAATTGGAAATAGTATATTCACAGCCGAGAGGGAGAGCAGGAGAGATCTTAAAATTCTAATGCTACATTTTCGAAAACAATATCATCCTTAACTACTGTGGTTTCGTAGCTTGCTTATAAGTTGTGGCAATAGGCACTTCGTCCACCAATCTATTTTCTTCTTCGAGAATGCAATGATCCGACCCTCCTTATTCATGGCGAGCCTGTTAGCTTCATGTAGCTCCACTATTGAGCTGGAAGAAAACGCACCAGCACATCATCGTCAAGACGGTACTTTCGTCAACTCCAACGGCGAGGCCATGACCAAACCGTTTAGCGATCTTATCAAGTGGCAGCGCGAAGCCCCGGATGTGACGCCGATTAATTTGCCCAGCGTGCCACCCCAGCTAGATACTCTCGCCAACCCCAGTGCAGCACAGCTGACATGGATTGGTCACAGTACATTCTTGCTGCAATTTGATGGGCTCAATATTCTGACCGACCCTATTTTCTCCGAGCGTGCATCGCCGGTGAGCTTTGCAGGCCCAAAGCGCACTACTCCACCTGCCATGACTGTAGAGCAACTACCCCCTATCGATGTGGTGTTGATCTCGCATAACCACTACGACCACCTCGACAAACCCAGTGTCAAGGCATTACAAGCTAAACAATCAGACACCCCTCCACGTTACTACGTGCCGCTGGGCCAAAAAGCCTGGTTCGACAAATTGGGTATCACAAAGGTAACCGAACTGGACTGGTGGACTAGCGCAAAAGTCGGTGACGCCACAGTGCATGCAGTTCCAGTACAGCACTGGAGCAGCCGGAGCCCCTTTGATCGCAACAAAGCGCTGTGGGCTGGGTTTGTCATCGACTCACCTAGCCTTCGCACCCTATTTGTCGGTGATAGCGGCTACTCTGACGACTTCAAAGCCATCGCACAGAGACTGGGCAAGGTAGATCTCGCCTTGGTACCTATTGGAGCTTACGACCCACGCTGGTTTATGAAGAGTTCCCACATGAACCCTGAAGAGGCACTGCTAGTGGTACAAGATGTAGGTGCCAAACGAGCGATTGGTATGCATTGGGGCACCTTTGCACTAACTGACGAACCCATGGCTGAGCCCGGTGAGCGCGCAGCAGCGACGGGGGTCATCGAAACCCCCAAACCTGGGCAAACGATTGACCTAAGCGGAATCTAGTGCCTGTTTCTGTAAGAAAATATTTACCTACGCTGCGCGATCTACGTATTTAGTTGTGAGCAGACATTGGAGGTAGACCAGTGGGTCGTTCTCTTTGGTAGCGTCGGTAATGGTGACGTCTACATCTAACGCTTCGATCGAACGTTCCGGTAGTCGAACACTTTCCTCTTGGTGAGGACGCTCAGAAATCTCCTGAACTATGGCTGTAAAACAGGTGAAATCTGTGTCGCCATGTAGTGTAAATGGATGGAAACCGGATAATGACAAATGTAGGTTAGACGCAGTGACCCCTGCACCTAGCTTGCCTCGTTAAGGCTACCGAACTTACTTGCAAATTATTCAATAAACATCGTGACGGCCATCTGCGTGATTGATTACGACTTTCTCGAACAGCGCCTGCCCAACAGCTACGATTCTGATTGGCACTGAGGCTTTAGCCGAATGAAGCGATGATCGAACCAGACGCCAGCATTTCATCTAATTTCAAATTGACACTGGCGTCTAATCTACCGCTCTCTACTCTATTTGCTTAGATGAGCTATTACTTTTTGTGCTGCAGCTTCTGAGCTAGCAGGGTTTTGACCTGTGATGATCAAGCCATCTTGTACAGCCAACACATTCCAATCAGCAACTTTTTGATAATTACCGCCCTTCTTAGTCAATTCATCTTCTAGCAGGAAAGGTACAACTTCAGTTAACTGAACCGCTGCCTCTTCAGAATTGCTAAATCCTGTAACAGCACGTCCTTTAACTACAGGCTCACCCGCTTCATTCTTTGCGTTCAAAAACACAGCGCTAGCATGACAAACAGCAGCGACCGGCTTTTGTGCCTGTAAGAATTGTTCGATTAACTTAATCGACGCTGCGTTTTCAGTTAAGTCCCATAAAGGACCATGGCCGCCAGGGTAGAACACAGCATCAAAATCAGACGCATTGACTTCATCTAGCTTATTAGTCGCTGCTAGTTTCGCCTGTGCCGTCGTATCTTTGCCGAAACGCTCTGTTGCAGCAGTTTGAAAGTCAGGCAGTTCACTCTTCGGATCAACGGGCGGTTGACCGCCGTTAGGAGAGGCAACAGTGATGTCAGCGCCTGCATCCAGAAAGACGTAGTACGGAGCAGCAAATTCTTCAACCCAAAAGCCTGTCTTCTCACCCGTGCTGCCAAGCTCTGCGTGTGAGGTAAGTATCATAAGTATTTTTTGATTCTTCATTTTCGATTATTCAATAGCCTAAATGCGTCAGTATTCAACGTAGGTCAAGTGTAGGGACGCATATAAAAGTAAACAATACGGCCTTTATGAGACACTTGGTATCAATTTTTGATACAAATATGAGCGAGAACTTGTGAGTTTGTCTTTTGAACAACTAAAAAGCATGGTTGTGTTTGCACAGGTGGTCAAGCAGGGCAGTTTCAGTGCAGCTGCGAAGCAATTGGGCCTGACGCGCGCAGTGGTTAGCTATCACATCAAGAAATTAGAATCACACTTGGGCATGAAGCTCTTGAATAGATCGACAAGGACGCTTGGATTAACAGAGGCTGGTGAAGCCTACTACGAAAGTTGCAATATTATTGCGGAACAGGCCACCGAAGCTCAGCAGAAAATTGATAACTTCAAAAATGAACCAGAAGGGTTACTAAAAATAACCTGCCCAATCAATGTTGGTCTCCAATTGATTGTGCCGGTATTAAACGAATTCAGTCATCGATACCCCAAAATCGAATTAGATGTCCACTTTTCTGATGATGTTATCAATATCATGCAAGAGGGCATCGATTTGGCCATTCGTGGCTCACCACTGCCAGCTACTGGGCTACAGGCATTACACCTACTAACCTTACCTACGTCAATATATGGCTCACCTGAATATATTGGAAAGTACGGAAAACCCGCGTCCCCCACAGATCTTGAAAAACATAAATGGGTCATCTACAAGCCGAGTTCTAACCTTATCCATTTAGCAAAAGACGGAAGATCGTACAGCCTTAAAGTTCAGGGGCCTATTTCAACGAATAACGCTGCATCCCGCACCGCATTTGTCGAAGGTGGCCATGGTTTGGGAAGAATTCCTGACTATGATGCCAAGACTAAAGTCGCAGAGGGAACCCTTGTGAGAGTTCTTGAGGATTATGAGTTATCAGAAATTAAGCTGTTCGGCGTATTCCCGCCAGGTACAGCATCATCGAAAAAATTAAGATTACTACTCGATTTTTTGAAAGACAACCTGCTTCATCAAAATACTCATTCGCAATTGAAAAGTCTATAAATAAACACACCATGCTGTCTGATACTTCAAACGTATCAATGCTATCTAAACAACAGTTATTCCTGATCTTTGTATCGAGCACCCGCATAAAACGCGACACCAACAGCTAACGTTACCAGTGCTGCTTTGGGTTCAGCAAACGCTGTAAAAAACGACAAAATTAGGAACATACAACTGCCGGCAACTAGAAGGTTATCCAGGGACTCTGCAAACAGTGATTTAATCAAGTTCAAGTTCGTATCCTCAAAGTAGTAGGCCGACGCTCAACGTTGCCGCCTGTGAAACCTAATCATACACAACCCTTTTAACTAAAGCGGATTTTGGAAGTCACTACTACTTTAAATCACCCAAAGAGTCGTGAAATCAGACCATTCTGGCATGACCCTGCTCGGCCATTCGAATCAAGCCTGCGAGTTGAGTATTTAACGGCGCTGCAACATCGTGAGCATTAGCATATTTCACAATCGCACCATTGAGGGCATCAACCTCGGTGCGCTTTCCCGCTAGCAGATCCTGCAACATTGACGGCATGTGTTCACCATGATGGCTGCAGGCATAGTCAATTGTTGCAAAAACTGCCTTAAGGTCCACTGTAATACCCATGGCGTCTGCCACGCTAGCAACCTCTGTGGCAACATCCTGAACCAAAGTCTTCGCCATTTTAGAGGCTTCAACCAATCCCGGTGTGCCATGAGTCAATGCACAGACAGCATTCATTCCTGAGTTAAAGGCAACTTTTTGCCACACGCGACTCTTGATGTTTGAATCATGGCGAACATCCAGACCAGAATCAGTAAATAGGGTTTCGATGCGTTCAGCGATTGCTGGTCGTGAGTTCTGAGCATGACCAAACCAGCTGGTGCCTGCCCCCTTGCTCTCTACAATTCCCGGAGCAACACGATCCGCAGGCAGCATACTCATCCCTATCCAGGTATTTTCCAAGCCAACATGGCGAGCAATGATCTCTTCATTACCCAGACCATTCTGCAATGACAACACCGCAGTATCAGGCTTCAAGGCATGGCTGATACTGCCCAGCGCCGCATCCAGCTGGAATGTCTTGGTAAGCACGATAACCAGATCAACAACCTGACTGACTTGGGAAGGTGCGCCAATGGGCACTTGAACTATCGCCTCACCACCCGCGTGACGTAGCGCCAGTCCATCTCGTTGAACCGCTTCAATGTGTTCACGATTAGTAGTCAGTAGCTCCACATTCCGACCGTTCAGAGCCAGATGACCTCCGAACCAGGACCCCATGGCCCCTGCTCCCAGAATCGCAATACGCATTATTCGCCTCTCGTTCCTTACCTGTTCGCTACCTCGAATCATACCTTGTGGAGTCTCAAGCTCCCGGACTGTTATTCTGTGGACAACTGATTCTCTATGGTGACGAGTCCATGATCGATTCTCAAGAGCGTTATATAGCGCAACGTAAACACATGTCTGGTGAGGAATGGAAAACCCGTGTTGACTTGGCAGCAGCCTATCGTATTGTTCACTATTATGGCTGGACGTCTCAGGTTTACAACCATATTACCGCACGGATTCCAGACACTGAACACTTGCTCATCAATCCGTTTGGGCATGCCTACGACGAAATCACTCCGTCTAATCTGGTGAAAATCGATATTGAAGGCAACAAAATTGGCGATAGCCCATACCCTGTCAATGTAGCTGGGTACACCATCCACTCTGCCATACATGCTGCCAGACCAGACTTACAATGCATCGCTCATACGCACTCTCAAAATGCCACAGCCATCTGTTGTCTGGAAGAAGGCTTTATCCCTCTAACTCAAATGGGCTGCATGTTCCACGACCGCATTGCAGTTCACGAGTTTGAAGGTATCGCATTGGATTTAGCGGAGCGCCGCAGGCTGGTGGAAGATCTCGGGGAGAGCAATCACACCATGTTGCTCCACAACCACGGACTCATTGTCAGTGGACCAAGTATTGCCCACGCCATTACACGTTTGTATCACTTTGAAGACTGTGCCGGCCTACAGCTTAAAGCGCTGGCAGCAGTAGCGGGTGGTGCAACATTGAAAAAACCTCGACCAGACATCGTTTTGAAAACCCGCGAACAATTTGAAAGTGGCGCATCTCAAGGTGGTGCCGAAGTCTTGCTGCCGGAATGGCCAGCTTACTTGCGCATGTTGGACAGACTTGATCCAAACTGGTGGTCAGCCAATTGATCAACAAAATTTGGGTAGATGCTGATGCCTGCCCACGAACTGTCAAGGATATTCTGTTTCGTGCTGCAAAACGTCTGGAGCTGCAAGTAACACTGGTTGCAAATCAACCTGTGCCGGTTCCCAAGTCCAAGTTCATCAATGCCATTCAAGTGGGAGCCGGGTTCGATGTAGCAGACAACTATATTGTTCAACATTCCAACGCGGGTGATTTAGTCATCACGGCCGACATCCCACTGGCCGCCGAATTAGTCGAAAAAGGTGGCATTGTCATCAACCCTCGTGGGGAACTCTATACCGCTGACAATATTCGTGAGCGGCTGAACATGCGCGATTTTATGGATACGTTACGTGGCAGCGGCGTTGATACCGGCGGTCCGCCACCTCTGAATCAGACTGACAGGCGCAATTTCGCCAACCAGCTCGATGGCATGCTGACCAAAATAGCCAATGCTAATAAGCGGCAGGTATAAAAACATAACTATGCAGAGTGGTTATATCATCGTATACAGGCACGGACTTGGCTGTTGATAAGGAACTAGCCCAATGAGGTAACGCAGCTGACGCAAGCTGCAATACACCAAATAACCTGTGTCTGAACCCCTTATAGCTCTACGGTATGACGTATCTCCCTCCATAGGTATGGGCCATGCTTCTCGTGCACGGATACTTGCCACAGAATTTGAACGGCGAGGACATACTGTCGTTCACGCAGTACCTACAGCCGCGATACCGTTAGTTAAGACTTGGACGCCAAACTCTCAAACCATTGTCGCCGTCGGCGCTGCGAACGATGACTGGACTGAACTACAACAATCAGCTACTCACATTGTGCTGGATACGCTTTGGAACACCAATGCCGTTGCAACACGTGAGGAAGTTAAACAGCTAAACAAAGCTAGCAAGGCTCACATCAGCGTTATCGATAGCATGCCGCCAGATCATTTTATATGTTCGAACTGCACAGTGCATGCTCTGCTAACCCCGTATCTGGACGCCAATAAATATCGACCAGCACCACCGAAGAAAACCCAATGGCTAACCGGACCTGAATACAGCTTGTTGGGGGCCGATTACGCAATGTATAGACAGCAAGACAATTCAAGCAATCCCCCTTCAATCCTTGTCAGCTGTGGAGGTTCGGACACCGATCAGCTCACTTTAGCAATTACCAAACTACTTGTTAGAACAGGTGTGACCCTAAACGTTGTCATCGGCCCGTTGTTCGAAGCAATTTTGTCATCAACGCTTGAGAAAATTGCAGCGCACCACACCAATTTGCATCTGCACCATCAGCCACCAAGTCTGGCGCCGCTCATAGCAAAGACCAGTTTGGTCATCGGTCGCCCCGGAATATTGCGCTACGAAGCCGCAGCCCTAGGCACATCTGCTGTATACCTGGCTAAAGGTCACGCATACCGGGACTATTATCGCGGCTTTACCAACTCTGGAATCGCCGACATATTTTTTGACACTGAATCGAATGGACAAGAACATTTTGCTAAGCATATAAAACAATTAGCGCAGCAAGTCCACACCGGAAAATTTAGCAGTTACAACCCGATAGCGGCATCACTGGTAAACGCCAATGGGGCCAAAAATTTCATTGATGAACTTCTCGACTAAAATAACAAGATAGCGATGCAAAACATCCAACTAGAAAGCAAAGTTCTCGGCACCAACGAAAAAGCACTACTGATCGCTGAAGTGAGCGCGAACCACGATAAGGATCTGGATCAGGCATTAGCTCTAGTAGACATCGCAGCTGATACTGGCTGGGACTGCTTAAAACTACAAACCTACAGCCCCGACTCACTAACCTTACGAAGTAATCATGCCTCCATGCAAATTGATGCTGTGTGGGGAAAGAAAACGCTTTACGAACTTTACGAAAATGCCTGTATGCCTATGGACTTTCATAGGCCTCTGTTTGAGAAAGCCCGTGATCGCGGATTGCTACCATTTACCTCCATCTATGACCCCATGGATCTGGATTTCATTGAGAATCTGGGTTGCTGTATTTACAAAATCGCCTCTTTCGAATTGACGTTTGATGCACTGCTTGCGTGTGTTGCACAAACAGGCAAACCAATTATCTTATCTACAGGCATGGCAACGCTAGATGAAGTTGAACATGCCCTCGAAGTTTTGGACAAGCACAGGGCATCCCTCGTGGTGCTTCTACATTGCTGTTCATCCTATCCTGCACCTGCAGATCAAATAAATCTGCGAGCCATGAATACACTAGGTGAGACATTCAGCAGATTAGTAGGCTATTCAGATCACACCGTTGGGTCTATGGCTGCAATTACGGCTGCGGCGATGGGAGCTGTAGCTATCGAAAAGCACTTCACTAACGACATAACGCGTACAGGACCAGATCATCGATTTTCTGCAACACCCGATATAATGCGTGAGATATCGACGGGCATTGAGCAAATTCACGAATTAAAAGGCAGCGCCGAAAAGCACACAACTGACGCAGAACTTGTCTCTCGTGAAAAAGGAAGACGCTCAGCTTTTGCCACAAGGCCACTTAGTGCTGGACATATCATTACAGCTACAGACTTTCGGTTTGTAAGGCCCAATGCGGGAATCGCTGCTAATAATTCTTCTGCTGTGATTGGGCAACCACTAAAACATGCAGTAAACGCAGGACATCCGATTACGCTTCGAGATATAACCGCATGAAGACTGCCGCTATTATGCAACCGACTTTGATGCCTTGGTTGGGCTATTTTGCTTTGATGGATGCAGTTGATATCTTTATCTATCTTGACGACGTCCAATATGTAAAACGCAGCTGGCAATCGCGTAACCGCATAAAATCACCTCAGGGCGAGTTGATGCTATCTCTTGCAATTGCAAAACAGACAACCACATCTACGATTCAACACGTTCGATTGTCTGAATCGAACAATCATGAAAAGTTCATAAAATGCTTGAATGCAAATCTCGGCAAAGCACCTTACTTTGAATTTGCAAAGTTTGTTATTCAACAATCCTATGATGAATCAGAAGGATACTTGGCAAAATTTAACATTGGTATTACAGAAAGAATCGCCGATGCCATAGGAATAAAAACAGAAAGACATTTTGCTTCAAACCTGTCGATAGAACCTATGGAAAAAGCTTCCAGATTACTCGCGTTCTGTAAAACCGTTCATGCAGACTCCTATCTTTCGCCCATCGGCTCATACAGCTACCTTAACGAATCCAATCCATTTGACAACAGTGGGGTGAAACTCTGGTTTCATAACTATAGTCACCCGACATACACACAAGCATTTGGCGAATTCGCACCCTACATGGCTGGCATCGATGCATTGTCCTGGGTAGGCCCAGAGAATTTTCTCTCTCTCATTCGCACTGGTAATCGTGCACCTCAACCTATTGAGCAGCTACAGATAAGACTAGCGGCCTGACAGGAACGATATTGTGAAAAAAGCAGAAGTCATTGTCGCTGGCGGCGGTTTTCCCGGAATTTACGCAGCCTGGCGTTTAGCGAGAGAAGGCAAAAAGGTTTGTCTGATTGAAGCCAGCGATTCTCTGGGAGGCACCATGAAGTCGCGCCATTGGAATGGGTACTGGCTGGATAACGGCATGCATAATCTGGATATGCGCAGTGATGCCGCCTGCGAGTTCTTTACTGATATATTGCAAGGTGAATTGCTACTGCTGGAAAACCATAGTTGGGCGAGTACGACTGACAAGACCCATACACCTGGATTTGAAATGCCTGATTTCACTAACGACAATCCTCGGCTTGCCCGTCAGGCTCTTAGTGAATTAACCAAACTTGAACTTCTTGCCAATACAAATGATCCTGAAGTCGCTAGCTCAGAGGAAACTTTTCTAACTTGGTATGAAAAAAACTATGGTGCAAGTTTATGTGCAGTAATAAAACCCATGGTGGGGAAAATGACCGGTGGCCATACAGATGCGATCTCTGCAGAAGGGAAGTCCGCTTTGGCGATTTTCCTGAGACCTAAACTAGGGGAGGACAGCATCATGTCCGGCCTAAAAGCCTCTTCATCTTTTCTCGATGATCGTATTGGCGTTACCAGCAACAGTGAGGATCCACGCTTCACTGGGCAAGAATGGATGACTAGATTCGGCTATCCAGCACAAGGAGGCTTGGGTGGGTTCTGCAAGCGTTCTGAGCTACGGCTCCGAGAGCTTGGCGTTGACATTCAGTTTCAAAGTGCAATCCAAACTATCAGCTCGTCAGATTCCATAATCACCGTGAGCACATCGAACCAGACCATTGAAGGGGTGAAATTGCTATGGACATTATCCGACCAGCTACTCAATAAGGCTCTAAGCCTTCCAGCAATGATTCAATCGGACATGCTACCCGTCGGTTTTTGTATGTTTGCGTTCGAAGTGCCTGAACAAAGCATTCTTGGTCCAGATTATTTGCACGATTTCAATCCTGAACGCCTTCCTTATCGATATAGCAAACCTGGTGTCTATAGCAGGCAGATTTCTGATAGTCATCACTCAGTTATTCTGGCTGAAGTACCTTCGCATCCGAGTGATCAAGCGTCACTACTTTGTTCTTCAACCACACAAAATGTGTGGTCAGACTGCCAGAAATCAGGATACATTCAGGAGCAGTGTACTTTTAAAGATTCTACGAGCTGGAGAATACCTGTCGCTTTTGCATTACCAGCAACGTCGCAGTCTAGTGGCTACGAAAAATTAAAGCAGCGACTTGAAACTGACCATCCTGGCATTACCGCCATAAGTTCGAAAACTCGTGGACGCTCTACATTTATTAATTCCTATGAATCAACACTGCACCAGAAACTCACATGAGTAGCTCGCACAGACAAGAAGACTTAATTGCTCACTACCAGTCACTTTTGAAAACACACGGTGACTCTGCTCAGTCACTTCAGTATCGTGATTCAGAATCACAGTTTGCGCGATTCAAAATACTTAGTGAAATAGCAAACCCGCTAGATTCTGTACTGGATGTTGGCTGCGGTCTGGCTCATCTCTATCACTACTTGAAATCCACAGGATTCACTGGCAACTACCTGGGAGTGGACATCGTTCCAGAGTTTACAGCAATGGCCTCTCAGAACCTAAAAGACGACAAGTGCGCTAACGTTGTTTTAGGCAGTGGTCTTGAGCCTCTTCCATCCGGTATGGACTACGTAATGCTGTCCGGTGTGTTTAATAACAAAATGGATGACAACCAAGGATTCATGCATTCAACGCTAGAGCGCATGTTTAACGCTGCAGAAAAAGGCATCTCGTTCAACGCCATGTCGTCGTATGTTGACTATAAAGACGAGGAGCTCTATTACGTCGACCCTATGGACATTTTCGCATTTTGCAAAACCAAACTGGGTGGGCATCCCGTTTTACGTCATGACTACGTTGTCAGCAAAGACGGGTATCCATTTGAATTCGCCATGTACGTCTATAAGCAGGCTGTACGTTAAGGCTAAACCGTATTTATCATACTAAACATAGCCTCTGCCCGGACCCAGTCCTCTTCTGTATCAATATCCTGCACACGCCAACGAGGAATGGGCAACGGACAGGCACACATATCATAGGGTGACTTACCCGAACGCCAGGCATCGGCAGTGCCCCAGTAGAATTGTCCACAGTCGTGCCAGGCTTCTTCCAGATCCTGACTCCTTGTTTGATATTTTTCTGAATCAAACATGGAAAGACTGCCATTTCCATTTATCTTCACTGCACGCTGCACTGGATGCGCAAATGTCGTTACCGGCACCACGAAATCGTAACCGGCAAGCCTTTGATACCCTTGTTTGATATCATCAGCCACAAGCAGTGGTGAGGTTGCATACAGGCAGCAGACGGCCGCAGTCTCAACACTACTCTTAGGGTAGTGATTCTGAAACCAAACAATCGCATGGTTCATCACATCAACAGTCGTTGCATAATCATTAGCAAGCTGAGCCGGTCGTCGAAACGGCACAGATGCCCCAGACTCCTGCGCAATGCGAGCAATATCCTCTGAATCTGTAGACACAATGATGTGTTCAAAGACACCTGATTGAATGGCAGCCTCTATAGACCAGCAAATCATGGGCTTACCATGAAACATGCGACTATTTTTGTGTGGTATTCGTTTCGATCCACCTCTAGCTGGAATGATACAGAGCGCCATTCAGATCTCGTATTTGCCTGGAATCTTGGTTCAGATAACAGTGACGTTGCCAGAGCCATGCCTGTAGTCAACTAAAATGACGGAAAGTAACTATACAGACCACTATTTACGTCGTATTGGCAAAGACATTGATCATTAAGATTGGACTATTGCGCTATCTGACGTTAAGCGTTGCTCGGTCGTAATCTGTACCATCAATGAGGACCCAAGAATGTCATACCAATTCTCCGAAAACCAATGGGGCGAGCGATATATCGACTGCCTCAACCGGCAAACATTCGTCAATGAGCGTTCCGAGCATTATTTCAGCACTCATCTGGATATCGATTTTTCTGAAACTAATGTCTTTTATATCGTAGTTGGTTGCGATTCGGGTCTATTGATTCAGTATTTCCAGACTCACATGACCGCCACAGGGACACGCGCGGTATTCGTGGAGCCCGATGATATCCATGAAACGATAATCGCTGAATGCGCTGATTTTCTAACAAAGGACGGCACCCCACTTTCAAATACGGCGAATGCTACTACTCAGAGTGATATTCGTCTGCATTCGAACAGTCGCTGGAGCCAAGAGGTTCTTGATGGTGGAGATATCTCATGGTTTCATGCAGGGGAAATACGCGTTCTCGAATCTCTAGGTTGCCAGACCGACTACACACAGAACTACCTGCCGTTATTCAAGGAAATTCGAAGCGAGTTAAACAAGAGACTTTTCGATGTCGCTAACGAACTGGGTAGCAAGACGTTTGCGAGTACACAAATTATCAACGCCGCTGACAACCTACTCCCATTGTTACGCAATCCTGAATTTGGGAAAGGCCATACTGCTGTAATTCTTGGTGGTGGACCGTCTCTGGATACACATCTCGACTGGGTGATAGAGAACCGCGATAAACTCTTTGTTATTGCAATTTCTCGATTGTGTTCCAAACTTCGATCGATTGACTTTAAACCCGATGTTGTAGTGTCTATTGATCCTTACCATTACTCTTATGACGTGAGCAAACATGGGGTATTGTGGGACGACGTGCCACTACTGTGTGGCTATCATGTTGCACCCCAACTGCTACAAGAATGGCAAGGACCACGATACTTTTTAGGTACGCAGCTTCCATGGGTCTCAAAAAAAAGCGATGCAGCACTTAAGTCCATATCAGCTGCAGGTCCGACTGTCAGTCATACAGCTACGGTCTTGGCATCACAATTGGGATTCACACAAATACTGTTAACCGGCGTTGATCTATGTTATTCATCGGTAACAACTCACGCGAAAGGTTCTCCAGAGGCAGCGTTTCAAACTCTACCCAGCCTCTATGATGCTCAAGTCGAGACCTATGACGGAGCAATGGCGGGTACACAATACGGAATGCAGCGCAGTGTTCATTCACTGGAACAAATCGGCACTTCTGTTAATGAATTTACTAATGTACTTTTCAACCTAAGTGAGCACGCAGTTAGAATTGCGTGTATCCCACACATCAAAACTTCTGATGTTCAGCTGGCAGAGTCTAAAGCTGATTTTTCAGAATACGCAAAGAAATTTCTGGAATACGATTATCATAAAGGCTTTAAGGAATTAGCAGCCAACGTTTCAACTGCTCGTTCCAGATACCACTTTATAAAACGATCCTGTCAACGTGCACAACGAATTATTGATCGTATGTACAGTGCATCTGGAAAAGAGAATCCAGCTCATTACACAGATAAGTTGGATAAAATCGATCGTAAAATTGAAAACCGCGCTGCGGATTACATGTATACAATCAAATACTACCAATCTAACTTTTTAATGAATTTGAAGAAACCCAGCGGTTTTAACGAAATGAAAGATGCAGAGATGGAAGAATGGATTCGCACATACTACAAAATATTGTCAGATGGAGCTGAAATCCATCTGACAATGATTACAGATTTAGAGTTCCGTCTTCAGTTAAGGCAGGCTGAATTGGAACGTACTAAAAACATTGAAGAACTGATAGAGCTCTGGAAAGTCGATTCAACACCCGGTCGGGTTTTGCAATTTAGTGACGAGGCGTTGTCACAGCTTAGTGACAGTGACATAAAACTCGTTAAAGACGCCAAGAGCAAGTTCCTGGAATCTATTCATAACCGCGATACCGTTCTTTCCCGAAAACTGAAGTCCTACAACATGGACATAGATAACTGTATGCGATCGCTGACCTATCTTTTCAACATTAGGAACAAAAACGATCTGCAATGCCTGAGCGACAATTTGGTGAATAGCGATTGGCCTGGCAACGTACTGCGAAGCTTCGCCATTGGGCTGATCGAAGATATTGATACACGACACGAGAACGCTATTAAGCAGTATCAATTAGTTATTGATGCCTGCAGTGACAGATTGGAAGAACAAACTGACTCACTACAGTCGATGCAGCGAATCATAGAAGAATCCTTGGTGCGAATCACTCAAGCTAATCTTAAACTGAACCAACCTGATGCTGCCTGCACCACCCTTGGTACACTGTGTGAAATGCTACCGCAATACATCATGGCATATGCAAAGCTGCTTAATCTGTGTGGAAATACTGACAGTGCTATTGAAATACTCAGCATCTATATTGAACATTACCCCACGCATTGGCAGGCAGCACAACTGATGGCTGATATCTTAGCTACTGTAAACAGACAAGAGGAAGCAGAGTTGGCCAGTCAATTGAGTGCAACAATGAGAAAATATAAACCCTCTGGATTCAAGAAGGCTGCTTAGTGTTGGCACCAGATTTTTCAAAGTAGTGCCGTTTATACTATGTGATCTCTTCGCATATTGAACACTTGTGCCTTTGCCCCAACGTGACTATGAAGAATACGCCAAACAGTCTGACAGCCATTCGATGCTGTGACGATACTTCATTATCAGTACTCATTTTGCGTCCTTGTTTTATGCTTGATCAAACTACTTGCTGCAGTCGCTGATTTCCCGTTACATCGCTGATCGTTGTTCTGACGTACCACTCGCTGACATTTATCGTTTTAATCAGTATGTCGGTCAATGATGAGATCAAAGTCAGCTCTTAGGTTGCGTAACGTTTCCCCGTCAGACACACGTCCAAATTCCGCAAGATTGGAAAATGCGGGAATAGTCGTACGACCACAACGTGCGATGCGACGGTTCGGTGTAAAAAAGTCGAATCAAAACCCACTGTATCTGATGATGAGCCGAATCACTTTTAACAGACCCAGAAACTATGTTCCTTGCCGATCGTCATGGTGAGACAGATAACACTGATTTAAATTGGAATTACTATTTTTCAAACACGGGGCAACTACGAGCGACTTCACTTCTGTCTACCAATGTGACAGTGCTGACTTGATGCTTCAGGCAGTCGTTGACGGCATGAGAGCAGGCTTTGGCCAAACACTTCTTGTTGAAGGAGATGTCGATGCTGTATATCTAAAGTCTGGATGGAGTAGAAAGCATTCCCTCACGAACAATAAACTGACTGATCACATCCAGTCCATCTCCGTGCTTGATGGAAGCAAACACGAAAGGCTTATCGGCTCTCATGCGAGCGGTGTCACTGCGCATGACATCTAGCGACACATCGACATACGGTGCTAGATCCGTTTTATTAATAACCAACATGTCCGAGCGAGTAATACCTGGACCGCCCTTACGCGGTATCTCCTCACCCTGCGCTACGTCAATAATATACAACGTAAGGTCAGCCAACTCAGGGCTAAATGTCGCTGCCAGATTATCGCCACCACTTTCAATAAAGACGATATCAAGATCTGGAAAACGTTCTTGTAACTGATCAATAGCGGCAAGGTTCATTGAGGCATCTTCGCGAATGGCGGTATGCGGGCAACCGCCCGTCTCTACTCCAATAATACGATCTGAAGGTAACGCCTGGCTACGAAC
Source organism: Granulosicoccus sp. (assembly GCA_047634635.1). Lineage (GTDB taxonomy): Bacteria > Pseudomonadota > Gammaproteobacteria > Granulosicoccales > Granulosicoccaceae > Granulosicoccus. Next base: position 16,348 of record JBLIIE010000027.1, read on the forward strand.
CAGAAAATCTGCATCCTCGCGTGTGTAGATATCGTTGGTAACAACGGCAATGCTGTAATCACCACGCATGTGTTTACACAAGGCATTCAACAAGGATGTCTTACCAGTCCCAACTGGACCACCCAGACCGACACGTAATGGATTCTTCTTACTCATATGTTTTGATTAGGATCTGTACAAACGGGAATATTGTTTTTCGTGGGAGCAACTAGCCATACTCACTGCAGGCATACTAAAACCTAACTCGCTGTCCTCGACCCTATGGCTTAACGCTACAGCATCGATAAGCGTTGGTGAGAGATCATGTATGATTTTTTGCCCTGCCGACTGCCCCAGAGGAATTATCTTAACACCGCTGTTTACTGACGATTCCAGCCAGTTATGGCCAAAGCTAATCAACAATGACTGTTGCGGCACATGCCACTTCGCTGCAGCCCAGGCAATGGATGCCAATGGTGTTAATTTAAGTGCAGTGAGTGGCAGCGTTTTAATATCTATACCCAGCGATCTTAAGACTCGCAGATAAGCATCCGCACGCGACAGCTCCTCTTGACGAAGCTCGTACGTATCTCTTGTGGCCAACAGGTACCGACTCCATTCGGTAAGCGCATCTTCATCATCTTCCACGCTGGCCTTGTACAGCCGCGACAATAGAGGCCACTCTTGATGCACCAAAGGTCCATCTATCCATTCGACAAGCCATTGTCTAAAAGGCGCTTCCCCATCCACCCACTTCGCATCAACCGCCCATTCAAGTCCTTGTGAGTAAGTGAAACTACCCACCGGTAAGACAGGACTCAGCAATTGCAAGAGTCGAAGCTGAGCTAGCGAATCCACGTCAGTGATCATGATGGTGAGCATGCGCAACTTCGTCCAAGTGCGCGTGTGAATGGGAGTGGCCTTTTGCGTAAGCACCTTTTTCTGGATGGAACGGCAACTGAATAGAGGTGACATTCAAACCCAATAGGTTCAGCATTTCATCCATGACGTGGTCACGTAGATAGATCAGCTTGTTATCCCCTATCTGCACTTCAGCATGTCGGTTGCCCACGTGATAACACGCTCGCGCAAACAGCAGATTCGAGTCTGCTGTGGCGACGCTTACAAGCTCGGGTTTAGCGAGTACTTCGAGAACAGCACCCTGCTCATTTTGTAGCTGCTGCCCATCTACTAATACCTGCCCCCGTTCAATCTGGATGCCCGCATCGACGCCGGCGTCGGTGGTTATCCGCAGCCGACCTTTAATCCGCTCATGGAATGTCAATGACACTTGATGATCAGCGGTGTGGCCGTGTGTAAGTTCGCAAAATATAAGCATGATTAGAACAACTGATAGAGCTGAGCCAACGGCAACGACGTTGCCGGTTCACATTCGAGCAGCTCACCATCAGCTTTTACCTGATAGGTCTGCGGATCTACACTGATGTCGGGCTGCCAGTCGTTGTGAATCATATCGGCCTTGCCGATGTTGCGACAGTTTTTGACCGTCGCAGTGCTATGTTGCAGGTTTAATTGCCCGGCAACATCTGTCTGCATGGCAGCACCCGACAAGAACGTTAATGAGGTTGGGCCACGTGCCCCACCAAAGGCTGCAAACATGGGTCTGTAATGCACAGGTTGTGGCGTAGGGATTGACGCATTGGGATCGCCCATCGCAGCGCTGGCAATCATGCCGCCCTTAATAATAATCGATGGTTTGGTACCAAAAAAAGCAGGACGCCACAATACTAGGTCTGCAAATTTCCCGACTTCAACAGAACCAACTTCGTGAGAGATACCGTGACTGATCGCAGGATTTATAGTGTATTTGGCTATATAGCGCTTGACGCGGGTATTATCTGAATCACGTGGATCACCTTTAAGCGATCCACGTTGCTCACGCATCTTGTGCGCTGTCTGCCAGGTCCGGCACAACACTTCACCTACCCGCCCCATGGCTTGGGAGTCCGAGGCAATCATGGAGAAGGCACCCAGGTCTTGGAGAATGTCTTCTGCCGCTATTGTTTCCCGACGAATACGAGATTCAGCAAACGCCACATCCTCAGCAATGGACGGATCAAGGTGGTGGCAAACCATGAGCATATCCAGATGCTCATCAACTGTATTTATCGTGTAGGGTCGAGTCGGATTAGTGGATGACGGCAGCACATTAGATTGACCGCAGGCTTTGATAATATCAGGCGCATGACCACCACCTGCCCCTTCCGTATGATAGGTGTGAATGGTGCGACCTTTCATGGCAGCTAGAGTATGCTCCACAAAACCAGATTCATTCAGCGTATCGGTATGAATCGCAACCTGTACGTCTGTCTCTTCGGCAACCGATAAACAGCAGTCAATGGCTGCAGGCGTCGTACCCCAATCCTCATGCAGTTTCAGCCCTATGGCACCGGCAGTGATTTGTTCGTGCAGAGGTCCCGGCAAACTTGCATTACCCTTGCCCAGGAACCCAAGATTCATGGTGAAAGCATCGGATGCCTGGAGCATTCGTTGAATATGCCAGGGTCCAGGTGTACACGTTGTGGCATTAGTACCCGTGGCAGGCCCAGTGCCGCCACCGAGCATCGTTGTAATCCCTGAACACAACGCTTCTTCAATTTGTTGCGGACAGATGAAATGAATGTGCGCATCGACGCCACCCGCCGTGAGGATCATGCCTTCGCCAGCAATGACTTCGGTACCAGGGCCAACAGCAATGGTAACCGCCGGCTGAATATCCGGGTTACCTGCTTTACCGATGCCGTGAATACGACCGTTTTTAAGGCCAACGTCTGCTTTGATAATTCCCCAATGATCGACAATGAGTGCATTTGTAATGACTGTATCTACAATATCAGCGCTCTCAAGCTGACACTGTCCCATGCCGTCGCGAATGACTTTACCGCCACCAAATTTGACCTCTTCTCCGTAGATAGTTTTGTCATCTTCGACGCGTATCCACAAGGAGGTATCCGCCAGACGAACTCTATCACCGGTGGTCGGACCGAACATCTCGGCATAGGCCCTACGAGTTATTGTTACCATGATGCCTCCTAGAGATCGCCCATAATGGCTTGGTTGAATCCGAACACACGCCGATTACCCGCTAAGGCGACTAGCTCCACATGACGACTCTGACCCGGTTCAAATCGAACAGCAGTACCGGCTGCAATATTTAATCGGAACCCACGTGTTTTCTCACGCTCAAATGCAAGCGCAGGATTGGCTTCATAAAAATGATAGTGAGATCCGATTTGTATCGGACGATCGCCCTCGTTTGCAACATTGACAGTGACCGTTTCGCGGCCTTCATTGAGAACGATCTCACCTTCAGCGGTACTTATCTCACCAGGCACCACAAGGGTCTGTGCAGAGTTGGTATCAACTGCCTGAATGGGCTCATGCACGGTAACTAATTTTGTACCGTCAGGAAACGTGGCTTCCACTTGCACATCATGAATTAATTCAGGCACACCACTCATCACCTGATCTGTGGACAACAAGGTACGCCCCTTACCCATCAAATGAGCAACGGTTTCTCCATCGCGAGCACCTTCGATAATGTGCATGCTGATGTAGGCAATCGCTTCAGGATAATTAAGCTTCACTCCACGCTCGAGCCGCCTTTCAGCAAGCATTGCAGCAGTGAACAAAAGCAATTTATCCTTTTCTCGTGGTGTTAAATCCATTGGAATTCTCTGTTGAAATTGACGTGAGCTACTAGCAACTCACGTTAACCAAATACGAGGGGCACACGCCTTTCTGTTAGAAAGACCCATTCGCTGCTGTGTCCAGATTTTCACGAAACCCGCTTTTGCATGTTCAGCACTGTCGCCTAGGTAGCGCACTAATAGCATGTCATCGATGCAGGTCATGCAAAAAGCAGAATCAGTGCTTAATTCTGAACGGGCGGCATCCACACACTCTGCAGGTAATGGTGAGAGCAGCATTAAACCACTTACCGTGTTTGCGCGTAATCCAGTGGATCTGGCAAGCGATGCTCCGTCAGTTAGTACAAATCTGTCAAGTAAAGTCAGTATTGACTCTCGGTAGACAGAGAGTTTTGTTACTACAGATCCTTGCCTGAACGGCAAGTTTCCCGCTCGTCGACCAAAGCAATTAATTTCCCAGAATGCCAAAGGCGATGAAGACGATGTCATAAGTTGGGTGTCTAGTTTTACATTGGCACCATCGAAAAAGATGTTCTCCTGAGGAAACCATTCCAATGAACCCCCATGGTTAGTGAGCCTTTGATTAACGTAAGCAACGTTGCCATCCGTTCGGTAGAACTTGGTTGCACCTGGCGTAGTAAGCAGTCCAGCTGCGTTTGCATTCACTTGCACATCGACGAGAAGTTGATCGCCACCCACAACCCCACCGGGAGGATGCAGCATATACACATGTGCAACATCACCTTCCGGGTAAAACGGTCTTTGTACACTTAGCGGTCCAACATGATTACGCCTGACAATGGTTTTATTCGGACCTGCGTCAAACTGGCAGTGTAATTCCGCCTGCCAACCATATTCAGAGTTAACGCCAGAAGCTGCAAGAGGCACTTCTTGAACTGGCTTTGTAGAATTCAAAACAACCCGCTATCGCTTCAGGCTGCGCCTGGCAATCAACAAAAGCACAGAAACAATACTTAATCCAATGACACTCGCGGACCCATACCCTTCATGTGAATGGGCAAGCACACTTTCATGCGCCCGGGACTGTAACGGCTGTAAAGCTAACGCTACAACAATACCTGCTCTGAACAATCTGAGTTTCATTCACTATTTCTCATTAGTTTTGCACAACTTTAAACCGTTAGATATTCCTGCACAAGCTTATCGCTCAAAGTTCCCATAGCACCCTGAGCCACTAACCGACCTCTATCAAGAATAATAAAATGTGTACCCACCAATCTGGCGAAAGCGAGCTTCTGCTCAACAATGAGCACGGTGATATTTTTTGTTTTATTCAGCTTTTGTATAATGCCCCCAATCTCCTGAACAATGGTTGGCTGAATACCTTCCGTAGGTTCATCCATAATGATCAGACGCGGATCCAGCATAAGAGCCCGGGCAATGGCCAGCTGTTGTTGTTGCCCACCAGACAAGTCTCCACCCCGCCGGTTCTTCATCTCTAGCAATACCGGGAACAATTTGTATATCTCGTTCCATTGCACATCACTGCTATTTTTATTGGCGAAGCAGCCAGTTTTGATGTTTTCCTCAACGGTTAGCTGAGAAAATATCTGACGCCCTTGAGGAATATAGGCAATTCCGGAAGGAGCTCGTGTCTCAGGGGATAAACCGAGCAGATTATTTCCTTCAAATACTATTTCTCCATCAAGCTGTGGTGCGAGACCCATGATGCTTTGCATGAGTGTTGTTTTACCCACACCGTTTCTGCCCAATACACAAAGGCACGCATTGTCAGGTACATCGAATGACAAATCCCACAAGGTGTGGCTCTGTCCATAGAACTGATTCAGTTTATTTACAGACAACATGCCTTACTCACCCAGGTATACGCGTCTGACCGCTTCGTTGTTTTGAATATCGTCCATGTTGCCTTCCGCTAATACACTGCCTTGATTTAGCACCGTAACCCGTTTGGCAATGGAGCGGATAAATTCCATATCGTGCTCAACCACCACTACCGTGTGCTTGCCAGCTAGGTCTGTCAGAAGCTGGCCAGTCTTCTCCATCTCTTGATGTGTCATACCCGCAACAGGCTCATCTACTAAAAGCAGGTGCGGCCGTTGCATCAACAGCATACCAATTTCCAACCATTGCTTTTGCCCGTGTGACAAGGCACCAGAGCGTTTATCCAATAAAATATCAAGACCAACTATCTTTGCGACATCTTCAATCTGATCTTCTTGTTCACTGCTTAGCTTAGCTGTTAATGTATAAAAGACTCTCTTGTCGTCGGCGATAGCCAGTTCTAGATTTTCGAACACATTCAATTGTTCAAACACCGTTGGTTTTTGAAACTTTCGACCTATGCCTATCTGTGCGATTTGTGCTTCATCAAGCTCCAGTAGGTCGAGGTTTTTGCCAAAGATAACCTTACCCGTGTCAGGCCGCGTTTTACCTGTGATGATATCCATCATCGTAGTTTTACCCGCACCGTTAGCACCGATAACACAACGTAATTCGCCAGTGTCCACGTAGAAATTCAAATCGTTAATGGCCTTAAAGCCATCAAAAGACACACTCACATTTTCCAGATAAAGCAAAGTGCTATGGAAGGTATCCAGACGATCACTAGGACTGGGTGCCAGAAAATCGAAAACCCTATCGCGACGTAAAAACCCCCTCTCTCCGACCATACTCATTTATCTGCCCTGCTGAACAACCCTGTTATGCCTCGAGGCAAAAAGAGCGTGGAAAAAACAAACAGTGCACCCAACGCAAAGATCCAATATTCTGGCAGTGCAACGGTAAACCAACTTTTCGCATAATTGACAATTAAGGCACCGATTATGGGTCCATATAAGGTTCCTCGACCTCCTAATGCCACCCAGACAACCACCTCGATGGAACCTAATGGGGCCATTTCACGCGGATTTATTATCCCTGCCTGTGGGACATACAAAGCCCCGGCAATGCCTGCCAGAATAGCTGACAACGTGAACAAAAAGACCTTATAAGACTCAACATTGAATCCGATGAATCGAGTTCTTGCTTCGCTATCGCGTATCGCCTGGGCAACTCTGCCCGCCCTTGAACGAACGATCCTCTGGCACAACAGAAAGGCGGCAAGTAGCGTGACTCCAGAAGCCACGAACAAAGCGACTCTTGTGGTTTGCTCCCGTAAGGAGAAGCCCAGAATATCCTTGAAATCGGTAAGCCCGTTGTTACCACCAAAACCCATCTCATTTCGATAGAAAGCCAGCATCAGCGCAAACGTCATAGCCTGGGTAATGATCGATAAGTAAACACCATTGACTCGACTACGGAAAGTAAACCAACCGAATATAAAGGCAAGTAATCCAGGTGCAAGGACAACAGCAATCATAGCTATCGGAAAATACTCCATACCCGTCCAGAACCACGGTAATTCATCCAAGTTCAGGAACACCATGAAATCAGGCAAATTTGGATTGCCATAAACACCGCGGTCACCAATCTGACGCATTAAATACATACCCATGGCATATCCACCTAAGGCAAAAAAAGCGCCGTGGCCTAAACTTAAAATTCCGAGGTAGCCCCAAACAAGATCTACTGACAAAGCCAGCATGGCAAGGGTCAGAAATTTACCCAGCTGTGTCATATCAAATGTGTCTACATGGGCCACGTGGGTTGGGGGTAAAGCCAGATTCAAAATCGGCACAAGCACTATGGCTGCGACTAAACAGGCAACAACAATCCTGTCGAGTAGCGCAGGTTGATCACTATAGCGTTCCATCACCCTAGTCCTCAGCCGCACGACCGCGCTGAGGAAACAAGCCTCGCGGTCGGTTTTGTATAAATAGGATGATGCCCACAAGGATTATAATTTTAGCTAATACTGCTCCCGCCCAAGGTTCCAGAAACTTATTAGCAATACCCAAGGACATTCCGGCGACCAGGGTTCCCCATAAATTACCGACCCCGCCAAAGACAACCACCATAAACGAATCGATGATATAGCTCTGGCCCAAGTTCGGCCCCACGTTGCCGAGCTGACTTAATGCTACGCCTGCAATACCTGCTATACCGGAGCCCAAACCAAATGTAAGCGCATCCACTCGAGCTGAACGAATTCCCATAGCGCGAGCCATTTGACGATTCTGTGCAACAGCCCGCATCTGCAAACCGTATCCAGTCCTTGTAAAGATAAGTAACAGCAGTACAAACACTACGAGACAGAAAGCGATTATCACCAAACGATTCAGCGAAAACGATAACGCTGGATTGACAGCCCAGGAGCCTGACATCCATACCGGGTTAATCACTGCAACGTTTTGCGGAGAAACCACTGTACGAACAAATTGCTGAAGCAAAAGGCTGATACCAAACGTGGCTAATAGAGTTTCTAACGGGCGTCCGTATAAATGTCGGATGACCGTTCTTTCTATAATAACGCCTACCGTACCTGAGACAACAAATGCTGCAGGAATCGCCAACAAAAGTGAGTATGCAATACCGCTAGGAATGAGTTGCTGGATAAACCAGGTTGTATAGGCACCCAACATAATCAACTCACCATGTGCCATATTAATCACGCCCATAACACCAAATGTTATGGCCAGACCAATAGCAGCAACCACCAGGACTGATCCGAGACTGATTCCGAAAAACAGGTTCTCCACTCGTCCCAACCATTTGCGTTTGTTATCAGCAATAGCGAGGATTTTCGATGCACGAAGCCTTATTTCCGGGTCTGCGTTGTTATCAGCTGTATCTCTTAACGCATTAATAAGATCGCTCTCAAGCCGGCCTTCTGAAAAAGTCAGCGCAGCCTTTTGCTGTTCGGTGGTGCCGTTGGGCAGATCGCTCACGGCAATAATCAACGCCAACGCTTGCTTAACCTCAGGCTGAGACTCCTCGACCTGCAGGCTGCGGATACGTTCGAGTGTTTCCGGAATAATGTCGCCAGTTAATCGCCTTACAGCTTCCAGACGCTTGCCAGTATCGGGATCTTCAAGTGCCAACAACCCAAGTTTCGCCTTTAGTAGTTTTCTCAGGGCGTTATTGATTTTTACCTTTCGTAGCTCGCGGTTTCCAACAAGACCAGCATCTGATCCGTCAACCGCTGATACCAATGCGTATTTTTTACCATCTTTATTGGCAATGACGACTGAATCATCGCTCTTCAGTAAATACAAGTCTCCGTTGAGCATCGATTGTAGCCACACCATCTTCCGAGGTGTCTTGGCAGCGGCGATCGCATCAATAGCATCGAGCTTGGCTTGCTTGTTTTTCCCTGACAAGTCTTTCGCCAATGTCTGGATAAGCTGATTGGGTTCTTGTGCATGCGCAGATCCCCAGTACAAGCTCAGCAAGCCTGACAGTAGGATTATCCATAGACTTGCCGTACGAATAGAGAAGAATCGGTGAATGATCATCGTATTCATTGGGTTTTATTCAGCGGATCTTGTCCACAGATTATTGCGGATTAGAACTCGCAGGTAGGCGCCACAATGCGTGGCACCTAATCATTAACTAATCAACTGTGTTGATTAAAGATTCTGCCCTGAACAGGTTGCAGTCGTTACGTTGTAGTTGCCACAAGACAAAGGTGAACGCCAATCAGAAATGATTGACATGGAATCAGGAAGAAAGTCTGACCATGCATCACCGGCAACCAGACCATTAGTTTCCCAGACAATATCAAACTGACCGTCGTCCTGAATCTCACCAATTAGCACAGGCTTTGTAATGTGGTGGTTTGGCATCATGGTGGAATAACCACCAGATAAGTTGGGTACAGACACACCTATAATCGCAGCTGCAACCGCGTCTGTATCCGTGGTGCCCGCTTTCTCAACTGCCTTTACCCACATGTTAAACCCAATGTAATGCGCTTCCATTGGGTCATTAGTTACACGGTCTTCACTACCTATAAATGCGTGCCATGTGTCAATGAACTCATTATTAACATCAGCCTCAACACTCATGAAGTAGTTCCAGGCTGCAAGGTGCCCGACCAGCGGTGCTGTATCAAAGCCTGAGAGCTCTTCTTCACCGACTGAAAACGCAAGGACAGGGATGTCTTCAGCAGAAACACCTTGGTTAGCCAGTTCTTTATAGAATGGTACGTTAGCGTCACCGTTTACTGTTGATACCACAGCTGTTTTCTTGCCAGCACCACCGAATTTCCTGATCTCAGAAACGATACTCTGCCAGTCGCTATGTCCAAATGGTGTGTAGTTGATCATAATGTCTTCTGCCGCTACCCCTTTATCCAAAAGATAGGCTTCCAGAATTTTGTTAGTCGTCCGGGGATAAACGTAATCAGTACCTGCCAACACCCATCGAGTAGCCCCTATCTCGTTCATGAGATAGTCAACAGCAGGAATGGCTTGCTGATTGGGTGCAGCACCGGTGTAGAAGACATTCTTGGAAGACTCTTCGCCTTCATACTGAACAGGATAAAAAAGAGCGCTGTTGAGTTCTTCAAACACAGGCAGTGCAGATTTTCGAGACACTGATGTCCAAGCACCAAACGTAGCTGCTACACCTTCCTTCTCAATCAGTTCGCGGGCTTTTTCAGCAAATAAAGGCCAATCAGATGCAGGGTCGACGACGACCGCCTCCAACTGCATGCCTAACAATCCACCTTTCTTGTTCTGCTCCTCAACAAGCATCAGCATCGTGTCTTTAAGCGTTGTTTCACTGATGGCCATAGTGCCCGACAGTGAATGTAAAACACCTACTTTGATAGTATCTGCTGCGAAAGCTGCCATCGGCAAACTCAGGGACAGCGCTGACAAGGCTAGCAACCCGCTTTTTGCGGATAATTGTGTTGGCTTTTTAAGCACGTGTTTCTTCTCCAGAAAGTGATATACGTGTGTAACGTATGCCGGATAACGTGCCAGCCTGAAGAATGAATATTTAGTCTATATATTCAACGCGTTATAGTTCGAACCCTTTATTCATAACTAATTCAAGTGGTCAAAAATAATGCAGATCGCATTCTTTTTGACCCACATCAGTGCATCACCACGCTAATAGACAGAAGTTAATGACCCATGGAAATGCATTCACACCCCACTGATGCAAAACCGAATTCAGGTAGGGTCAAAGACCGTCTCCTTTGTAGTGTCAGGCTGATTTGGCGACGCTTTGGAATCTGAATATGCAGTCGATAACTCTGTCTTGCTCTTCGTCGGTCATTGACCCAAACAATGGGATGGACAGTGTTCTCTCATAGTAGGCTTCGGCCTGCGGAAAGTCGCCAGGCTGATGACCCAACGCCTGATAATAGGGCTGGGTGTGCACAGGAATGTAGTGAACATTAACACCTAGATTTTGCTCTACCATTGCGTGATACAGCGCTCTCCGTCCAGCACCACCGTCACCTGCATATCCTGCAAGAACCGGGTAGAGATGAAAGGCAGAAAAACTATCCTCAGACTGATAAGGCAAAGTCAATCCGGTGGCCGAGAGCATTTGATCGTATTTACGTGCCAGCTCATGTCTACGTTCAACATAGGCATCTAGTCGTTGCAACTGGCTCGTGCCCAGTGCAGCTTGAATATCTGTTAATCGATAATTCAAACCTAGTATATGTTGCTCATATCTCCAAGGTTCATCTACTAAACTGAATCTCGCTGATAATTTAGCCACACCATGTGTCCTACATAATTTCATCTTCTCATACAGCTTTTGGTCATTACATAATGCAAGTCCACCCTCTGCTGATGTTATTATTTTTACTGGATGAAAACTAAAAACACAAATGTCACTGTACTCACAGTTACCGACAGGGTTATTAAGGTATCGAGCCCCAATGGCATGCGATGCATCTTCAATTACCCGAAAATCATATTCATTAGCTAGTTTATTTATCTGCCGCATATCACACGACTGACCCGCAAAATGAACCGCAATAACGACATTTGGAATCCGTTGCCCGAATTTTAAAGCCAATAACAATTTTTCTTCAAGGGCCTCAGCGCACAAATTATAGGTACGTGGATCAACATCTACGAAATCAACATCTGCACCACATAATCTAGCGCAGTTTGCTGAGGCGACAAAGGTGATGGGTGACGTCCACACCAAATCACCCTGCCCAACACCCAAAGCCAAACAGCCTAGGTGTAGTGCAGAGGTTGCACTATTGACAGCTACTGCATGTTGCGCATGACAGTAACTGGCAACCGACGTCTCGAAGCGCTCCACTTCTGGACCCTGCGTGATGAAATCTGATTCGAGAACGCTCATCACAGAGTCCTTATCGGACTGAGTAATTTCCTGACGACCGTAGGGGATATATTTCATGAAGTAATCTTTTTTTGACTGGGTATCAGGCCACCTTTTGCAGCGCATTGCCATTCAACCAGAAACGCAAGGCATCAACATCCATCCATTCTGTATTGGTGTCACTAACGTACTCAAATCCTTCTGCCACTTTGACCCCTGTCTTGATTCGCTCCGGATCCTCAGACCAATGATGGATCGCAGGCAAAATTTTGTAGTAATCGGCATATTCGTAAGTACTATAGGAGTCTTCAACACTGATCATTTGCTCGTGTAGTTTCTCACCAGGACGAATACCTATAATGTTGTGGCGAGCCATCGGAGCCACTGCTTGGGCAATATCACCAATAGACATAGAAGGTATTTTACGAATATAGATTTCACCACCCACCATGTCGTTGAAGGCGGTCCATACCGCATCAACACTTTGATTTAGTGTAATCATGAATCGTGTCATGCGTGGATCTGTAATGGGTAGTTCGCCGTTCTCAGCTTGCTGTTGAAAAAATGGAATAACCGATCCTCTGGAACACATGACATTGCCATAGCGAACAACTGAAAAACGCGTATCGTTCGCCCCGCAATAGGCATTGCCTGCAACAAACAACTTGTCGGATGCAAGTTTGGTGGCGCCGTAGAGATTTGCCGGACTACTAGCCTTATCAGTGGATAGCGCCACTACACGCTTCACGTTTCGATCGATAGCTGCATCAATGACATTCATTGCACCGTCAATGTTAGTCTTGATGCATTCAAACGGATTATATTCGGCAGAAGGCACAATTTTCATTGCCGCCGCATGAACCACAAAGTCGACACCGTCCATCGCCCTGTATAAGCGATCTTTATCCCGTACGTCACCAATAAAAAATCGAATTCTTGGGTCATTGCCAAATAACTTGGCCATTTCCCACTGTTTCATCTCATCACGCGAGTAGATAATAATTCTACGTGGCTCACACGTATCCAAAGCTTGCCTGACAAAGGCATGGCCGAAGGAGCCAGTGCCGCCGGTCACCAGTATGGTTGAATTTTTAAACACCTGATTTACTCCAAATACTTGCAGGGTTGCGCTTTGCCGGTGAATCGTAAACACTCACGCCAAGTCATTACCCGATAACTGTAGATATCATTACTGGTGCATGTAGAGTGCCGCGATATGCCGGATTTGAACGGTAAGTAACCTCACCAAATAGAACATGCCTAGTCAGAATCGTGCAATCTGATAAGCAACTATCGTAAATAGAGAGCTAAAGACTTTACGAAAGCGTGTATCCTTTGCCACATTAGACGGTTCTGCAAAGATGAAAAGGGAACAAGGTTTGACGCCTTGGCTGCCCCCGCAACTGTAAGTGACGACATATTCGCAATTTCCCACTGAGTAACTGCACTCGGGAAGGGTGTGAACAAACCGGTTAACTCCGGACGTCGCAAGCCAGGAGACCTGCCGCCTAATACCGTATCCATAGCCAGGCGGGGTGTCTGGTGGTCGTCGGGGAGCTATACGCTGCGTTTTTCGTAGCCAAAATGACTCCACCAACCGCGCCTAGCCCCACTTGTCTCACTTTTTGGGGTAGTCAGGTGTGATGAGTCCTACATCACCTTACAACATTGCGCTAGCAGCCATTATTTCGGCAAGTACTCTTGCGCATGCCCAATCTGAAAGCGATATCGAACACAAACATCGTGGTCGGACTCTGGACACGCTGGAGACCGTTGGTCAGATCAGTTATCAGACCGGTGATGTGCTTGACGAAGAGGTAACATTAAGTAGCGTAAGAATCAGCCGGGAGCAGCTTTCTAGAACCCCTACAGCGCTGGCCGAAGTGATCTCTCGTGAAACTGGCGTCCAATACAAGCAATCCGGTGGTTTTGGCAGTTATTCCACGGTCAGTATTCGCGCTGCCAGCGCCGCACAAACAGGGGTTTATCTTGACGGTGTTCTGCTCAATTCAGGTGGAAACCCTGTAATTGATCTTTCCACACTGGAAATTCTCAATTTGGGTTCTGTTGATGTTTATCGTGGTGGTACACCTTCCCAGCTAGGCCATGGCGGCATCGGTGGGGCCGTTAACCTACATACTTTGCGCTCGGACAAAAACACCCCAGCAACCCGAATTCGTCTTGAGTATGGCAGCTTGTCTCTGGCCGGTATTCAGGCGGCCCACCAAGTATCGTCAGGAAAATGGGACTTAGTTGCTGCAGCTAGTCGGCGTCAAAGCGAGAACGACTTTACCTATTTAAATGTAAAAGTCACACCGTTAAACCCTATCGACGTCGAGTTCCGAGCTCGTGAAAATGCACACGCTTTACGCTCTTCGGCCCTGCTTGGAGCAAGTTACCAGCACAGTCCTGATCGGCGAACCAACCTCACCGTGCAGTTGGCTTCCCGCGAATTAGGTGTGCCGGAATTCTATAACAAACCTAATAATACGTCGTTTTACGATTCCGATTCGAACCAGTTACAACTCTCACACGTCATTGACGGAATCGGCGGCTGGAACTCACGCCAGGGAATTTACCGGCACACCGATGAGAACCACTTCGCGGACCCCGACAGTTTCATTGGTTTAGGTGAGCAAGACACATTCAACCAGATGACAACGGAGGGTGCCAACACTTATTGGGAGTACCCCACTGATTCTGGAACACTTGGACTATCAATAGAATACAGACACGAGACGCTGACATCCATTGAACGACTGGGCCTACCAGCAACTGACTACGACGCTGAACAAAATAAGTGGTTAGCTACCGCCCATTACAGCTGGTACAACCCCACAGAATCGGTAACTATTTCACCCTCGATTCGTTGGCAACGCAACCAGTTTCGAGGTACTCGCACCGAAGGCACCGTGTCAACCGAGAGTGCAAATAGCCATAACGAAGTAGGAGCACAACTTGGCATAGGTTTGCAGGCCTCCGACACAGTCAGTTTTTCAGCAAATATTGGCAGCTACTTCCGGGCCCCCTCCTTCGGGGAATTGTATGGCTCTATCGGTTTGGTCAATGGCAATCCAGACCTAACGCCAGAAGAAGGACTTAATGCCGACCTAGGCATCCTATTTAAAAGTGACAGCTTGGACCTGGCAGGGACTGTCTTCATTGGCCTGAGCGATGAGCTTATCGTGACTGCCTATGATTCTCGTGGGGTCGGAAAACCGGTTAATTCAGGCGCAGCTGAGACTTTTGGTGTGGAATTAAGTGCGGCTTTAACGATTTCGCAAACACTACGTTTACGCAGTAATTTCACGTGGCAGTCACCTAAAAGCCTCAGCACTGCGTCTGATATATACGGCAAATTTCTTCCAGGGGAGCCACAGTTTACCTGGTTCGGACGTTTGGAATATGCTGTCACCGACTGGACGGCCTGGTATGAAATCAACGGACAATACAGAAGCTTTTATGATCGCGCCAATACTCTCCCCGCAGTAGACACCACGCAGCATTCTGCAGGTGTTGGTTGGGAAAAGAACGGATGGCAACTATCGCTATCTGCTAACAATCTGGGTGATGAGAACTTTGAAGATTTCAATGGATTCCCTAAACCTGGGAGTACGTACTCTTTGTCAATCACCCGTTCTTTCTAGCGCCTGTCTTTCCATTTAATCCATTAAGAGCAACATCAAAACACTATGACCACACCTTTCTTCTTACGCGCCCATAGCGTGTCAGCCACACTTCCCAGGATGGCTCGTAATTCCATCGCTGTTGTTGGATTATTCACTCTGGCAGCCTGCAGTAGCTCTGACCCAACCACGACTGGCTCAGTTGCACCCGCAGGCAGTTACGCTTTTGTTGCGGCCCGCTCATCAGACTACGGATCCGGTCGTATCGATAGAATTTCCCTGTCCGATGGTAATATTGTTGATGGCAGCTACCCCACCACGTTATCTGATATTGCAGTCACCACCGATGGTACCAATGTGTATCAAATTGGACGATTCGGCATTGATTCAGTGACCCGATTTGACGCAACGGACACATCGCTTGTCGACTATCAATTTTCTGCAAACGATGACTCACCCAACAACGCAAACCCTTATTCACTGGCTTTCGTCAATGAATCTAAAGCCTATTTAACTCGTTATGGCAGTACTGAGCTCTGGATTATCGATCCACGAGGCGAATCTGAGGCATCTTTCAAAACCGGTGGAATAGATCTGTCTGCGTATGATGCAGATGTACCGAACATGACTGACGCACTCATCGTTGGCGACAAATTGTTTGTTCTCATGGAACGTTTAACCGGTTTTGTTCCGAACAAAGTAGCCTATCTTGCTGTCATAGATATAGCGACTAATACGGAAATTGTAACTAATCAAAGCACAAGTGATTTACCCGGTATAGAGCTGTCAGTCGTAAATCCGACAGCGCTGCAATACAACGCTGCCATGAACGAAATATATGTGCTTGGCCGTGGAAACTACTTCGAAAATGCGACTGTTACTACTGACTTCCATAGTGGTGGTATCGAAGTTATCGACCCTGACTCCTACGAAACTGAGCTGCTTCTTGACGATGGAACCGATGCAGACAATGAAGGATATTTTGTAGATGCGACAGTTATCGACGCAAATCTGGGCTACTTGCTGACTTACCAAAGCTTTGGTGTCACAACGCTTCGTACATTCAATCCAACCACTGGAATTTTGAACGATACTCTCATTGAAGGATTACAAGACGTGGACATTACGACTCTGTCACACGGTCTTGACAACCACCTTTGGATAGGCCTCAATAGCGCAACTCCCGGCTTCATGCGCCTCGATTTGGCAACAGGTGTTATCGCTGATGAATTAGTCGCAACAGAGCTTGTGCCTATCGGTCTGACCTTTATCACCGTAGCACAATAAGATGACCCACCAGCGCTACATACTTCTACTTGTAGCGCTGGTACTCTTTTTATCTGTTATCAGTCTTTGTTTAGGACAGAGCTGGATTTCACTAACGGATGTCTTAAGCATCCCTTTTACTGACCCCGAATCAACCACCGCAGTCATTGTGCGCGAAATCCGCTTACCGCGAACCATGATTGCGATTATTGCTGGTGTTTCTTTAGGCCTGTCAGGGGCTGCCATGCAAGGCTTGCTTCAGAATCCACTGGCCAGTCCGGGGTTAGTAGGCAGTTCCAGTGGTGCCGCCCTCGGTGCTGTTACCGCATTATATTTCTTCAGCGGTACATGGCATCCCCAAACAGTCCCATTCGCTGGCATGTTAGGCGCGTTGTTAACCACAGGCTTCGTTTATATATTGGCAGGCAGAGACGCCACGGTAAGCACCCTAATTTTATCAGGCGTTGCCATTAACGCCCTTGCAGCTGCAGGATTATCACTGCTACTGAATTTGGCACCCAGTCCTTTTGCGGTCAGAGAACTGGTTTTGTGGACACTAGGCGATTTATCTGATCGTAGCATGACCGACTTGTGGGTCATGCTGCCCTGCACACTTTTGGGCTGGGCAATGCTGACAGGTACAGGACGCTCCCTGGATGCATTAACCCTAGGTGCACGAACTGCATCGAGCATGGGTATCAACACCTACTGGATATCCTGGCGTATTTTTATTGCAATCTCTTTGTGTGTTGGCGCTGCAGTGGCAACCACAGGGATGATTGGTTTCATCGGTTTGGTAATTCCCCATCTGCTACGCCCCCTCGCCCAACATCAGCCTGGAAAACTACTACCATTGTCGGCCTTAGGTGGAGCAGCCATGCTACTAACCGCAGATATTTGTGTTCGACTTATTGACATGTACACAAGCATACCCGTACCACTGAAGGTAGGCGTTCTGACAGCGCTTGTTGGCGCTCCATTCTTTCTGCTTCTCATACTGAGAAGTCGAAGTAATTACTTACGGTAGCAGGATATTGAACGCTTCTATTCGTCTAACAGCCAGTGGCTTGAACGTCACCAAATCAGAGCGATTACTGGTTAAGGATGTGTCAATGGAAGTGGCCTGTGGCGAGTTGATAGGACTCATAGGCCCTAATGGCGCAGGGAAATCAACCCTGCTCTCATTATTAGCAGGCATTGATAAACCCAATAGTGGCTCGATACAGTTAGATGGCCAAACTCTGATCGATATGCCATTAAACGAGCGTGCTGCCAAAATAGGATGGTTGGAGCAATTGGGGACCATACATTGGCCGGTGACTGTCGAAAGACTGGTGATGCTCGGCAGAATCCCTCACCTACCTTCATGGGGAAAACCTGCTGATGCAGACCTAAGTGCCGTAGAACACGCAATAAGGGTTGCAGATTGTTCAAACATCCGAAAGCAAGTCGTGACAACTCTCTCTGGCGGTGAGCGATCACGCGTGTTGCTAGCAAGAGCACTTGCTGCTCAGCCAACCATACTGTTTGCTGATGAACCGGTCTCTGCCCTCGACCTTGGACATCAACTTCAAACAATGCAGCTGCTCAGAGAATTTGCAAGTTGCAAAAAGGCCGCTGTAGTTGTATTACATGATCTGTCACTAGCCGCCAGGTATTGCGATAGGCTCTACCTTATGCACGAGGGTGAAGTGGTAGCAAAAGGGTCAGTTGCTTCTGTGCTAAGCACTGATAACATCGCTCGAGTATATGGTGTGAGTATCGTTGCCGGCTGCGACCAGGTGCCATGGATAATTCCTGTAGAGCGGCTTTAGTGAGAAACTTTTAGGCCTGCTTCATTTGTGATCTTGCAACAAAATATAGAAATCAGGTGCTGATACAGGCCTACTGCAAAGATACCCCTGAAACTCCTCACAGTTCAGAGCTCGGATGTGATGTAGCTGATCGAACGTTTCAACACCTTCTGCCACTACAGTAAGACCTAAATCATGTGCGAGAGAAATGACAGCCTTTACTATCGGGACAGGCTCCTTTTGCGATTTGATTTCGCGAATAAATGATTGGTCAATTTTTAATTGATCCAATGGAAATCTTTGTAGATAACTGAGCGATGAATAGCCTGTGCCAAAATCATCGATGGAAATTTTAACACCTAGGTTCTTCAACGCCTGCAGAGTCATGGTATTGCTTTCAGCATTTTCCATGATCATATTTTCAGTGATTTCAACAATCAGTGATCCTGGAGGTAGACCGCTATCGTCTAGAGCACACCGGACAACATCCATAAAATCAGGCTCATGAAGCTGCCTGATTGAAACGTTAACAGCAATTCTGAAGTCAGGATAACCAGCATCCTGCCATTCTTTCGCCTGCCGACAGGACTCGCGCAGAACCCATTCACCAATTGAGACAATCATTCCTGAATTCTCGGCAAGCTCAATAAAATTGACTGGAGAAACCAGGCCTAGCTCCGGATGCAACCATCGAACAAGTGCCTCTGCACCTGTAATCTGATTAGTGGCGACATTAATTTTTGGCTGATAAACGACGAATATCTCTTCTTTCTCAACCGCTGTTCTAAGCCCGTTCTCAATACTCAGCTGCTCACGCGCCTTCGCATCCATATGGTCTGAATAAATGGCAAACGTAGAGTCTGTACTTCTATGCGTATGCCGCAGTGCAGTTTCCGCATTATTGATTAGCGATTCAACCGTATCAAGCTCCGATCCGATGATGGACACACCGATACTGACCGACAGGTATAGTGACTGTCCGGCAAAATTGAACGGACTGTCAAGCTCCACCGTCAGCGCCTTGGTTGTCGATTCCAGGAAGCCTTCCAGCTCTCTAGCTTCAGTCCAAGGTAGCAAAGCCACAAAACGATCGCCATCCAGGCGTGCAATGGTCGGTTTTCTAGCGCCAGTTTGTTCTTTCGAAAACCACGGCTGCTTCTCCCCACCCCGATAGCTATTTACCAACCGTTCGCCAAACTCCCTTAGAACCTCGTCTCCATGTTCAGGGCCTAAAGAATCATTAATCGCCTTGAATCGATCAATATTAATTAGCATTAAAGCTGCCAGTGACTTATCAGCGGGTCTTCCTGCCAATCGACCACGTAGTGCCTGCTTGAACCATGTTCGATTCGGCAGATCTGTCAACGGATCAACTTCACTCGTTCTCTTTTGCCACGCGATGGCACTTAAGGTATTTCGCAGGCGCAGTGCAAGTTCACTGGCGTCTATTGGCTTGGCTAGAAAATCAGTGGCACCCAGTGTCAACGCTTCCAGTTTTGTTGCTGCATCATTGGCTGATGTTAGAACAATAACTGGTAAATACCGTAGTTTCTCATCATCTCTAATAAGACGCAGAATATCGAAGCCAGTGACCTCTGGCATAACCAGATCAAGCAGCAATACATCTGGCAACTCCTGCCTCAGACGCTCCATAGCTTTGGTGGAATCACTGACTGCGACAAATTTCTTGTAACCTTCTGCGCCAAGATGAATTTCCAGAACATCCATGTTCAGTGGCTCATCATCAACCATCATGATCTTGGCGTCGTCAATCAACAAGCTGGCCGAATCATGCGCGTCTTGTTCATAGGGAGTTTCCAATACGTAGAGCCCATCGGCGCCGATCTGCGTCATGCTGATCGCCTCAACGCTTCAGCCTCGTTCCACCCTTGCCTAATTCTTTGCGCATAGGTTTTAATAATTTCTGTTTTTTTGACAACTTCTTCAGCTGACTCAGCATGGGCACTATCTTCTAAGTCAGCGGCAAATATCGTGAATCCAGAAAACCCTACACTGCCACCTGACCCCTTCAGCCAATGTGCTATTTCGGAAACCGTTTTCCAGTCCTGTTTTTCGGTAGCGTCATCTACCGCTACGAGTTGCTCGTCCAACCTTCCAATAAATCGTTCTACCAGTGGAATAAACTTCGGATTCTGCTCTGCTAATGAACTGAATACCGAACTGCTATCTACATCAATGTTCGGATCGTTCTGCGCCTCGACTGCACCACTGTCTTTGTGACAAATTAACGTGGTTTTTGATACATCATTCGCATCAGCTTCACCAGCAGACAAACGGGCACTCAGTTCAACGATCTCATTGATTAATTTAAAGGACAGTTGCGAATCAGCCGCAGTTGCAGCATCTTCCAAAGCCTTTGCATGTTCGTACAAACAGTCGAATCCAACTGTGCCACCAGAGCCTTTCAGCCAATGGGCCTTATCCTTGAGGTTCGCCCAATCGCTTTGCGATTGTAACCTGTGCATTTCATCTAGTTCGCCACCAAGCTTGTCCAAAAACTTTATAACAATAATGCCGAACTTGGCGTTGCCCTGTACCAGAGAACTATAAATAGTGCCCTCGTCACCCCCAGCGTCGGTAATGTTGATCTTCAGTTCAGACGCAGTCTTTGACGCCACTGTTGCTGCTGTCTCAATTTGAACATGCTGTTCAACCGGTTGGGAAACTGGTCTTCCATCAAGTAGCCGTGCTAACAGTTGAGTTAACTTGGCGATGTCTAATGGTTTTGTTTGATAATGCGAGAACCCTGAAGCCAATATCTTTTCTTCGTATCCCTTCATCGCATTTGCTGTCAATGCGACAATTGGGATTTCAATTCCGTTCTCACGCATCGCCGCGACTGCGTCGTAGCCATCCATTACTGGCATTTGAATGTCCATTAGAATTAGCGCGTAATCGTTACGCATTGCGATATCTAAACCTTCTTTGCCATTCTCGGCCAAGGTTACTGACAAACCTAGATCAGAGAGCAGAACTTCTATTAGCTCGCGATTTTCTGGAGCGTCATCAACAACCAGGATTTCAGCCTTCGGGAATTCCCAGTAAAGATCATCGCCCTCATCAAGTAAATCGAACGATGCCACAATTTCTTGTGCGCTTATCACAGGCACATCCGATATTACGCCCGTTGGAACTTTGATTAAGAAGGTGCTCCCGTGACCCGGCGAACTCTCAACTTCTACAGCGCCACCCAAAGCCTCTGCTAATTTACGGCTTATAGACAACCCAAGACCAGTACCACCGAATCGACGAGTAATAGAGGAGTCTGCCTGAGTAAATGCGTCAAAAATCGTAGCCTGCTGCACATCGTTCATCCCAATACCGGTGTCAGTTACAGCAATCAAAACGAGCTGCATATCAGCATCATGGCTAATATCGAGTTTAACTCCACCTTCTTCAGTAAATTTAATAGCATTGCCAACAAGATTCGTCATAATCTGACGAAGCCTGGAAGGATCTGAGAGCACGTGTGCAGGCATGGGAGTGGTTATGTTCAAATCCAAGTAGATGCTCTTCTCATCTGCTTTGACCTTAAGAACCTTCACTACCTCATGTGCCAATGGACCAACGGTTGTGGGAATGCTTTCCACGTCCATTGCACCACTTTCTACTTTAGATAAATCCAGTACGTCGTTGATCAGCTCAAGTAGATGTTGTCCGCTTCGTGAAATGGTACCAAGATGGCGTTTTGTGTCTTCAGTGCTCAGATTAATTCCGCGTTTGAGTACTTCTGTGAATCCAAGGATCGCAGTCATTGGCGTTCGAATTTCATGACTCATATTCGATAGGAACGCACTCTTAGCGACATTGGCTTCTTCGGCCTCTTTCATCATTTGCCGTAGAAGTTTTTCTTTTTCTTCAAGCAAGGTGATATCGTCCATACTAATCAGAACACCACCGACTCTACCTTTTGCACCCGTCACGGGTGAACAATTCACCATGAATTTGCGGCTGAGGCCTTCAGAATCCGTAAATTTTACCATCTGTTTATGCATAGGCTCGCCACTGTCGAAAACTGACTTCCATGGCAAACCATTGATATTTTCTTCATCGCCTTCCCACCCTAGGGTATCTGCCTGCACACCCATTAGGTTTTCTGCGGACCGGCCATTTAGAGTCGCAAAGGCTGCGTTCGCCAATACGATGTTGCCCTTGTTATCGACAACTATCAGTGCTTCAGCGATTGTATCCAGAGCGTTTCGCACACGCCCAGGAACTGCCGAGGAGGGATTCAGCTCTTTTAGCATTTTGCCCAGATAGAAAAAAATGGCAGGGAGGCTGAAAAGAGATACGAACACCATTAATCCGAATTCAGATTTTCGCCAACGATCAATTAACCTCGGACCGACAACTTCAACAAAATGAAATTTTAGTACCCCCCACTCATACCGACCACGGAAGACGTTAACCGTTATGCTCGGCTGTATGCTCTCATCAACAGGTTCACCAAAAACGACAGTGTCCCCGTCTCGCTCGCGTACAAGTTCGACGGAAGCTAACGAAGGATTGCGCTGAACGATAAACTCAAGATTATCCCGTACTCCAAGCAATATGCCCCTATCAATTAGAGTGGATGTCGATGTTGCAAGCGATTCAGCTAACGAAATGCGGCTTTGGGCAATAGCACCCTCTCTATCAGGCACAAAGCCCATAAAAAGTGCCAGAAGAATAATGGAGGTAACTAACGACGACAACCCAAAAGCGATATGAAATCGGGGAGAGAATGTTGGCCTTGCTCGAAACAAAGCAGATAGGTTAGCCAACATTATAGGGATGCCTTCGTCTGCAAAGGGACGAACGGTTTGTGAATAACCGTTAGAAGCTTGCCAGGCACAGAG
>JBLIIE010000028.1:0-38644 GCA_047634635.1 Granulosicoccus sp.
AATTGGCAGCCAAGGACGATGAAGAACGCCTACAGCTATCTTTACAAGCTGCCAGTGAAAAACAGCAGCTGCAAAAAGAATCCATCAGACAACGTTCCGAAGAGCTTGATCAATTGCGCTCCAAGGTACAATCAGGACTAGGCCGTTTAGCGTCATTGGAGGCTTTGCAACAAGCTGCACTGGAGCCAGACAGCAGTGCTGCTGACAGTTGGCTACATATTAATGAGCTTGACGATAACCCTCGGCTGGCGCAGTCAATCACAGCAGACCCAGGTTGGGAGACGGCCATTGAGCTGGTGCTTGGGCCACATTTGGAGGCGGTTTGTGTTAATTCAGATGCTGTTATCGAACGGTGCCTGAGGGATATGCCGGCCGCTCAGCTCACCCTTGTAAGAGGACAGGCGAGTGCCGAGTCTGCAGCGCCGAACTCACTGGCCAGTAAAGTGAGCGGTGAATTACCGTTAGTGGAATTGCTGGCAGGTATCTTCGTTGCCGATGATATGCAGGAAGCTATGCGGCTTCGTGGGCAATTAGACGCCGGTGAGTCAGTCGTTACTCGCGACGGACTTTGGATGGGTCAGTCCTGGTTGCGGGTGGCACGTGCCGATGCACAAGATAGTGTGTTGATTCGCGAGACCGAAATTGTCGAACTCAAGGCCCAGTTACAGGAGTTGGACGGACAGTCTCAGGCTTTGACAGAGCAGCTCGATGAAATATCGCTGCAGCAAAGCGAGCTCGAAACTCGTCGGGAAACTCAGGCGCAAGCCTACAATGATGCAGTTCGTTTTTATTCGCAGATCACATCCTCCTTGTCTGGCGATCGACAATCACTCGAAGAAGGTCAACGCAGGCTGCGGGCCCTCAACGAAGAGCTGTCAGAAATTGAACAGGAGCGAGAGCAGGAAGCGATGCAGCGTGAAGACGCGCTGGAAAGGAAGCTTGAAGCTGATGAGCAGCTGCAACAGTTTGAATCCGAGCGCTCTCGCCTCGAAGAAGAACGTGAAGCTTTGCGTGAGCGTTTACAGTCCGCCAAAGATCAGAGGGATGCAGATAGAGACGCTGGACAAGAATTAGCCATTCGCGTGGAGTCCATGCGCAGTGCAAAAGTGGCAACTGAGCAAAATCTGATGCGTATGCAGGCCAGAATTACGCAATTGGATGAGCGTCGCACTCGCCTAAATGCCATTCTTGCCACCGAAGAAGAAGATCCTTTGGTCGCTCTGGAAGCGGGTTTGCAGCAACATCTTGAAGGCAAATTAAACAGTGACAATGCCATGCGAACGGCGCGAGAGCAGCTCGATGCTATTGAGCACAGACTTCGCGAGCATGAACAGGCGCGGCAACGACACGATGTCAGAACCCAGTCAGTTAGAGAGAAATTACAAACCCAGCGCATGGCGGCGCAAGAAGTACTCGTCAGGCTTAAAACCCTCGACGAACAGCTGGCCGAGCATGATTACAAAGTCGCCGAGATTATTGAAGGGCTTAACGCGGTAGAAACAACGGCAGATGTTCAGACCTGGGCTGGAGACCTTGAAAAAGTCGAAAGACAGATTCAGCGATTGGGTCCCATCAATCTTGCTGCAATCGATGAGCTGGCTGAACAATCTCAGCGTAAGAATTACCTCGACGAGCAGCACCTTGATGTTACCGAAGCGTTGGCAACACTTGAAAGAGCCATTGCTAAAATCGATCGCGAAACACGTTCTCGTTTTAAAGATACGTTTGATAAAGTGAACGCCAAGGTAGAGGAATTCTTCCCTCGCTTGTTTGGTGGTGGTCATGGTTCTTTGCAAATGACCGGTGATGATCTTTTGAACACGGGTGTTATCGTTAATGCACAGCCTCCCGGCAAGCGAGTAAGTAATATTCAGCTACTCTCCGGCGGTGAGAAGGCATTGACAGCAGTTGCACTGGTGTTTGCTTTTTTTGAGTTGAACCCGTCACCGTTCTGTATGCTTGACGAAGTCGATGCACCACTTGACGATGCTAATGTGGGTCGTTTTTGTGCATTGGTCAAAGAAATGTCTGAACGTGTACAATTTATATTCATAACGCACAACAAAGTCACGATGGAAATGGCGCAGCAACTAATGGGTGTCACGATGAATGAGCCAGGCGTGTCTCGTCTGGTAGCAGTAGATGTAGAGGAAGCGGTTGAACTAACAGGGTAGACCCTGATTGTTTTATCAGTTGTTCATTGAAGTCTTGATACATTAAGCATCGGAGTAATTGCATTTGGAAAACCTACGCTGGATCCTGATATTTGCAGGCGTCGCCATTCTGGTGCTGTTGTATTTTTCAGGACGACCCAAATCTGCGCCTACACGCGAAAAGCGTAGCGCCGATCAAGGTTCGGGGCGACAACAAACACATTACCCTGGAGAGGATGCGGATCCATTACTGGGTGAACAGCCCGTGGGTGATCAATTTGGTAGTTTCGATGAGGTTGACCCGGAAGACTTCGTACGTCCAGGATCAGGTCCAGAACAAGCTCAGCGACCTTCCGATTACCAATTCGAAGATCTAGAAAATCGCCCCAGCAGTGGATTTACCAGTTTGGCGCAAAAATTTGAAGCATTCAGCGAACGCCTATCGCCAAAGCGGCGCCAGCGGGTTGAAGAATCAGAACCAGCAGATATTGACGAAGCAACACCGGCCGATCCTGCTCAAGTCGGTAAAATTATCACTCTGCACGTCGTTGCACCGCCAAATTCTGTGCTGCCTGGCGATCAATTGCTCGACACCTTTGAACGTCGCGGGTATCACTACGGTGAAATGAATATTTTTCATTCGATGCATGAGGGTGCAACTGTGTTTTCCATTGCCAAGATGGTTGAGCCCGGTTTTTTTGATATTAATAATCCAGAGAGTTTTCAGACGCCTGGCGTAACGCTCATTCTTCAATTGCCTGGCCCAGTGCCTGCCGATGTTGCCTTTGCGGTGTTAGTAAGCGAAGCCTTCGAAATCGGTAACGAACTAGGTGCCACCGTTCTGGATGAGCGTAGAAGCACGCTTACCAAGCAAACTGTCCAGCACATGCGCGAAGGGATTTACGAATATATGCACCGTGAAAAGTACTTTGGAAACGTGCCATCTTGATGTGAATACAGCCCTTAGAGTCGCTGAACTGCACGAAGCGTTGCACGACCATTCATATCGCTACTATGTGCTCGATAAGCCAATCGCTTCGGATGCGGAATACGATAGTTTATTCCGTGAATTGCAGGCTATTGAGTCTGAACACCCTGAATTACTGACTACAGATTCCCCCACGCAGCGCGTGGGCGCGCCACCACTGGATGGATTTGAATCGGTGGAGCACGCAGTTCCCATGCTGTCTCTGGGCAATGCGTTCTCACGCGAAGAACTAGACGATTTTGACCGACGCGTCCGCGACCGATTAGAGCGCGATGATAAACCTGTTCTGTACGTTGCGGAACCTAAGCTTGATGGTTTAGCGATTAGCTTGCGATATGAAAATGGCATTTTTGTTCAAGGTGCTACTCGTGGAGATGGGCAACACGGTGAAAATGTTACCGAAAATCTTCGTACTATCGACATGATTCCATTGCGCTTAAGAACCAGTCAGCCTCCTGCTGTGTTTGAAGCACGTGGTGAAATATTTATGTCTCACGACGCCTTTGCTACGCTCAATGAATCAATGCTAAAGGCTGGCAAACCTGCGTTTGTTAATCCGCGTAATGCGGCAGCGGGGAGTTTGCGACAACTGGATTCACGTAAAACCGCCACACGGCAATTATCAATTAATCTGTATGGTCTTGGCGAACTTGTTGGGCTGGACTTGCCGGACACGCAAAATGGCGCGTTGCAATTACTCAAGGATTTTGGATTTCCGGTTAATGACGAAATTACGCCTTGCGAAGGGATAGGGGCTTGTTTTGAATTTTATCAGTCCTTGGGAGAGCGTCGAAGTGAGCTCGGTTACGAGATTGACGGGGTCGTTTTCAAAGTTGATTCCCTAGCTGAACAACGCGAGTTGGGTTTTGTATCAAGAGCACCGCGTTGGGCAATCGCGCAAAAATTTCCTGCAGAAGAGGCGTTTACTTTGCTGGAAGATGTTGAATTTCAGGTTGGGCGGACAGGTGCTCTGACCCCGGTTGCTCGTTTAAGTCCAGTGTTTGTTGGCGGGGTAACTGTGAGTAACGCAACCCTGCATAATATGGACGAAATTGCTCGTAAAAATATCCGTATTGGCGACACAGTTGTCGTCAGGCGAGCAGGGGATGTCATTCCGGAAGTGGCAAGGGCAGTTTTGGAGAAACGCACCAACTCAACGACAGAAATAGTGCTGCCAACACAGTGTCCTGTGTGTCAATCTGAGGTTATCAACACTGATAACGAGGTAAAAGCACGGTGTTCTGGCGGTTTGAAATGTGCGGCGCAACGCCGAGAAGCTATTAAGCATTTTGCGTCTCGCCGTGCCATGGACATTGATGGTTTGGGCGATAAGCTTGTAGAGCAACTGGCTGATGCTGAGCTAATTACAACCGTTGCAGATCTTTACACCCTCCAATCAGAACAGTTGCAAACATTGCCGCGAATGGGTGAGAAATCTGCTAATAACCTGATTGCTGCTATTGATACGTCCCGCAACACGACGCTTGGGAAATTTATTTTTGCGCTAGGAATTCGCGACATTGGAGAAACTGGTGCTGCTCTGCTCGCCGTTCAGTTCGGTTCCATTGAAGCCCTTATCGACGCTGATGAAGACAGGCTGATCAGCATCAAGGATATCGGCCCAGTCGCGGCAGCCAGCGTTATCACCTTTTTTAGTAACGATGATAATCGTGCAGTGGTGAATTCCTTATTGGCTAGCGGCATAGAACTTCCTACATCCGACGTCGTCACAACCGGCACTGTGCTTGAAGGCAATACCTATGTATTGACTGGGACACTGACTACCTATTCGCGTGACCAGGCAAAGCAGAAATTACAATTACTCGGTGCAAAAGTCAGCGGCAGTGTTTCTAAAAAAACTACTGCTGTCTATGCAGGAGAATTTCCGGGTTCAAAGGTAACAAAGGCCCAAGATCTAGGGGTTCCAGTTTACACAGAAGCCGATCTGATTGATCTTATTGGCGAACCAGACGCGTGAGGAGGCAACGCAGCTAAGTAACCTACCCTTATTGCAAGGTAACAATACATCTCTGGATCATGCGTGTTGCTGTTGCTATGATATTCTCCGCGATCCTTGGTTTTTCACTTAGTTATAACAAGAGATAATTGTCTGTGGGCATGTCAACAAAGCTTGCCGTAAATGGCGCTGCTGGTCGTATGGGGCGTCAATTGCTTGCAGCTATCGCTGAACGCGATGACACCTCTCTTGTGGGTGCCGCAGATGCGCAGGGTCAGCCCAGTATTGGAGTCGATGCCAGCGTGTTATCTGGTGGTGCTGTCACTGGCGTGATGGTCACCGATAACCTAGGCGAGATACTAACTGGCAGTCAGGTCATCATAGACTTCACAGCGCCTGGCGTGTCCTTGGGTGTTCTTGAGGCCGCCGTTGCTTCTAAAACTGGCGTTGTTATTGGTACCACTGGATTCAATCCAGAGCAATTGCAGCTTCTGTATGGTTACGCTGAACAAATTCCGGTGATGTTCGCGCCGAACTACAGCGTTGGCGTCACGGTTACGCTGGATTTGCTGGAAAAAGCGGCACGAGCCTTGGGCGACGACTACGACGTCGAGATTATTGAAGCGCATCATCGACACAAAGTGGACGCGCCGTCTGGCACTGCCATAAAAATGGGTGAAGTTGTCGCTGGGGCTTTGGGACGAGATCTAGCCACCTGTGCGGTCTATGGACGACAAGGGATTACGGGTGAGCGTGACACTAAAACCATCGGTTTCGAAACAATACGTGCTGGAGATATCATTGGGGATCACACGGTTTTGTTTGCCGGCAACGGTGAGCGTATTGAGATAACCCATAAAGCCACTGATCGTATGACATTTGCTCGTGGTGCAGTGCGAGCAGCAGTTTGGTTGTCTTCGCAGCGGGCTGGTCTGTACGATATGCGCAACGTTCTGGGACTAATTTAGCCCCGATTTTTCTACTGATTCAGTTGTAAACCACTTAATAGAAATTCGGAGAAAACCGTGACGATAGCAGTCGTTTTTCCAGGCCAGGGGTCGCAGAGTGTTGGCATGCTAGCCGATCTAGCGGCCGAGCACAGTGTCGTTCAGAGCACGTTTGCTGAAGCCTCGGAGAGTCTGGGTCTTGACCTTTGGTCTCTGGCACAAACTGGTAGCAAGGAAGCTCTGGCAGACACACGTATCACACAGCCTCTGATGTTTACTTCAAGTGTTGCCGTCTGGCGAGTTTTGCAAGAGGCCGGTCTACCGTTGCCAACGGCCTTTGCCGGGCATAGCCTGGGTGAGTTTGCTGCGATGGTTGCCGCACAAATGCTGTCTTTCGAAGATGGGATCAAGCTGGTTCAGCGGCGTGCAGAGCTTATGGCTGTCGCTGTCCCTGAAGGTGAGGGCGGCATGGCAGCACTGATTGGTATGGATGACGCAGCAGTCGTTGAACTTTGTGAATCTATCACCGGTGTACGCATTTCTGAAGCGGTCAACTTTAACGCTCCGGGGCAGGTTGCTATCTCGGGGCATTTAGATGCTCTGGAAGCCACGCTTATTAAAGCGCGGGAGCAAGGTTGTCGTAAGGCTTTGATGCTTGCCGTGAGTGTGCCAAATCATTCTTCGTTGATGCGCCCTGCAGGTATTGAACTGGCGAAAACCATTGATGGTATTAAGTGGGCAGCACCCTCGCGGCCATTGCTGCAGAATGCGACCGCTGCTGCTGCTGCAGATTTACCCACGTTGCTGACCCATCTAAAGGCTCACGTACACAGCCCGGTTTACTGGACGCGCACTGTCGAATCTCTGCGTGATAATCATGGCATCACTACCGTTATTGAGGCTGGTCCGGGTAAAGTGCTCACAGGTCTAGCGAAAAGAATTGACCGCAGCCTGCCTACATTGCCCGTTGATTCTCCAGAAAACCTTGTTGCAGCCATGAATGCCGCCGCCGCATCAGATTAATCCGAATAACTACTTAGGACTCTACATTTGTGACTGATTCGATTCTCAACAATCAAGTAGTTCTCGTTACTGGCGCAAGCCGCGGTATTGGCGCTGCCATTAGCGACTTAATGGGAGCTAATGGTGCGACCGTCATCGGCACTGCAACATCAGATGGTGGGGCACAAGCCATATCAGATCGATTTGCAGCTGCGGGTATGAAGGGTGTAGGCATGCGGCTGAATGTGACAGATGCAAGTGAAACACAGGCTGTGATCAACCGGATTTCAGAGGAATACGGATCGATCTCTGTGCTTGTTAACAACGCGGGCATAACGCGCGATAATTTGTTCATGCGTATGAAAGATGACGAATGGGACGATGTCATCGCTACCAACCTGACCAGCGTTTACCGCCTGTGCAGATTGGTGATTAAGCCGATGGTGAAAGCGCGTGGTGGACGAATTATCAATATCAGTTCAGTGGTGGGTATTACGGGTAATGCGGGACAGGTGAACTACTCTGCAGCGAAAGCCGGTGTCCTTGGTTTAACCAAATCTCTGGCACGAGAGTTGGGTTCGCGCTCCATAACCATTAATGCGGTTGCGCCAGGCTTTATCGAGTCGGATATGACGAATGCATTGGCTGATGAACAAAAAGAAAAAATAAAGGGAGGAATTGCATTGGGCCGTCTGGGAACCCCCGACGATATTGCTCAAACTTGCCTTTTTCTTGCGTCGCCGGGTGCTGCCTACATCACTGGCCAGACCATCAGCGTCAATGGCGGTATGGTGATGACCTGACTTTCATCTGAACAGACTTTCTTGTAACGGTAATCGTTACAGCGTTTAGACTTAGTAATCGGCCTCAATTTGCCTTTTTAGCTCTCTGAGTGACGGCAATGGAAGCCTTGGGATGCCAGATGGTTGAGATTCATGCCATTTACGTCTAATTTGATCTAAAGAATTTTCACAATGGTTGGCACGTGCTGTTGGAACTCACTACAATGGCGGTACGGCGAACGCCACTATATTTTTTTTTAGAGGTTTACCCTACAATGAGTAGTATCGACGAACGCGTCAAAAAGATTGTCATAGAGCAGCTGGGTGTAAAAGAAGAAGAAGTCACGACCACAGCTTCATTTGTCGAAGATCTGGGCGCGGATTCCCTCGATACCGTAGAGCTAGTGATGGCACTTGAGGAAGAATTCGAGTGCGAAATCCCCGATGAAGAGGCAGAAAAAATCACTACGGTAGCCCAGGCTGTCGACTACGTTAACGCACATATCGAACAGGCTTGATTTAATTGCCAGCGCTTTTTCCGTGAGCGCTTAATTTTCTTTCTTATGTAATGTGTTGCAGTTACGTTTGAACGAGTAGACGGTTTAGCAGTACGGTTAGTGGGCCACAACGGGTCGATGTCCTGTTCTTACGAGTTTGGGTGTCTGTATCCGCTGTGGCTTTTCTGTTATTGCCTTGCCACGATGCAAGGCGCGTTGTTATCGGAGCTGAACGGGTTTGACGCGTAGACGAGTAGCAATAACTGGCTTGGGTCTTGTGACCCCGGTAGGCGGAAACGTCGCTGATAGCTGGAGAAACATATTAGCGGGTGTGTCCGGCGTGGCCAACATCCAGAGCTTTGATACTTCCAAATTTAGTACGCGTTTTAGTGCGTCAGTTAAAGATTTTGACGTGGCGGCTTATTTCAGTACTAAAGAAGCTCGGAAAATGGATACGTTTATCCATTTTGGTATCGCTGCAGGAATGCAGGCTATCAGCGACGCGGGGCTCGAAGCCGCCGCTGAAAATGGCCTCGATCTAGAGCGTGTAGGTGTTTCCATAGGCTCAGGTATCGGTGGCCTACCCAACATCGAGTCCCAACACAAAGCACTTCTGGAAGGAGGCCCGCGTAAGGTCTCGCCATTTTTCGTACCGTCCACCATTATCAATATGATAAGCGGTAATCTGTCTATAAAATACGGCTATCAAGGTCCCAATGTATGCACCGTAACGGCGTGTACAACCGGTACGCACAATATTGGTGATGCTGCACGATTCATCGAATATGGTGATGCTGACGTTATGATCGCTGGTGGTGCCGAGATGGCGACGTGTCCGTTAGGGCTTGCAGGGTTTGGTGCAGCGAGAGCGCTTTCCACTCGCAATGATGATCCGCAGGCTGCCAGCCGTCCCTGGGACAAAGACCGCGATGGTTTTGTGCTTGGAGATGGTGCTGGCGTCATGGTGCTTGAAGAGCTTGAACACGCGCGTGCGCGTGGTGCGAAAATTTACGGTGAGGTTGTCGGTTACGGAATGAGTGGCGATGCGTCGCACATGACCTTACCTTCGAAAAATGGCGAAGGGGCAGCACGTTGTATGAAGGCGGCTCTGAGAAATGCGGGGCTCGAAGCTTCAGATGTAGATTACGTCAACGCACACGGTACATCGACGCCGGCAGGTGATGTTGCTGAAACTGATGCTATAAAGACGGCATTTGGCAGTCATAGCCAATCTGTTCTAGTTAGCTCAACAAAGAGCATGACCGGACATCTGCTCGGTGCTGCAGGTGGAATCGAAGCGGTGTTTTCGGTGTTGGCTCTGCGAGATGGTTTTGCACCTCCCACTATTAATCTGGACAATCCGGGCGAAGGCTGTGACCTGGATTACGTGGCAAATCAGAAGCGAGAGGCTAACCTGAAGGTATCGATGTCCAATTCATTTGGCTTTGGTGGTACTAACGGCACCTTGATATTCGCGAAAGACGGCGTGTGATACGGTTTCTTTTGTCCCTGATTATCGCTGGTGTGGGTGCTGGTTGGTTCGGCTGGACAGATTATCAGCGATATCTAAAGCAACCAATAGCGCTATCAGAATCTGGTCAACGCTTAACCGTTGAACGCGGGTGGTCTGCAAAAAAGGTTGCTGATGAACTTGAACAACAAGGTGTTATCAATAAGCGTTACTGGTTTGATCTCTACGCACGCCTAAGTAAAAAAGCTGGGAGCATTAAATCAGGTGAATTTAATCTGACAGGTCCCATGACTGTTCCACAATTGTTTGACGCGCTAGTCGAGGGTCAAACAGTGCAGTATTCCTTGGCCCTGATTGAAGGTTCCAACTGGAAACAAGCCATACAGCGAGTGGCGCAATCTGATGACCTGGTCCAGACGTTGGACGAGCAAACTAGACAGTCTGCTGAAACACTCATGGAGACTCTGGGTCTCAAGGAGCTTCATCCAGAAGGGCAGTTTTTCTCGGATACCTATGCGTTTCCCAAAGGTACAAGTGACGTGGAATACCTACGTCGTGCCAACGCCATGTTGAATACAGTGTTGCAAGAGGAATGGGCTAATCGCTCCGATAATCTTCCGCTTGAATCACCTTATGAGGCGCTGATTCTGGCTTCTATTGTTGAAAAAGAAACCGCTGTTGCCTCCGAACGCCCGTTAATTGCAGGGGTTTTTCTATCGCGCTTGATTAAGCGTATGCGACTGCAAACAGATCCAACCGTTATCTATGGTATGGGCGACCGTTACGATGGCAATATTCGTAGGTCCGATCTTACAACCGACACACCGTATAACACTTACACGCGTGGTGGATTACCGCCCACGCCAATTTCTATGGTGGGTCGTGAAGCTATACACGCCGTGTTGCATCCAGAGGCAACCAAATCACTTTACTTTGTTGCGCGTGGTGACGGGACACATCAGTTCTCTGAAACACTGGAGCAACATAATGTGGCTGTACGAAAATATCAGTTGAAACGCTAGTGGAGCTGGAAAATTCAATGCGTGGCAAGTTCATTACGTTGGAAGGGCTTGAAGGCGTAGGCAAAACCACTAATCGTGCGTTTGTTGAAAATTTACTCAACGAATACGGTATCAGTTTCGTTGGTACCCGGGAGCCTGGCGGTACAGAGATTGGAGAAACTTTACGCAACCTGGTGCTCCATGCTGCGGGTCAGATGAGGGATGAAACAGAGCTTCTGTTAATGACAGCTTCTCGTGTAGAGCATGTCGGTAGAGTGATCGAACCAGCTTTGAATAGTGGGCAATGGGTCTTATGCGATCGATTCCTCGATGCCAGTATTGCGTATCAAGGCGCTGGGCGAGAGTTGGGTGTTGACAGAGTTGCTGAACTTCATCGAATGATGGGAGTCACTATCGAGCCTGATCTTACCTTGTTGCTCGATATGCCAGTAAAGGCAGGTTTAGCACGGATGTCTGCACGGGGTCAGCCCGATAGAATTGAACGTGAGACTCTCGCGTTTTTCGAACGTGCTCGTAGCGCCTATTTGCAGCGGGCCGCTGATGCGCCGAACCGGGTTGTGGTTATCGATGCTTCAGGCCCCTTGGAAACTGTGCAGGCATGCGTTAAATCCGCAATTTTGCCGTTGCTGGAAAAGGCTTAGCACGTCTTGGAAAATCTTACGCCCTGTCCTCCTTGGCTGCTAGAGGACATGTTGCAATTACTCGATCGCTCAAGTCGAGGGCGTTTGCCACATGCACTTCTACTCACCGGTATTAATGGCATAGGTAAACGTGCGTTTTCACAATGCCTTGCCGAAACGTTGTTGTGCCAAAAACCCTCTCCTAAAGGTGCCTGTGGTGAATGCGAACCTTGCCGGCAGATGCTGGCTGATTCCCACCCGGATTTTCGTAAGTTAGTCCCAGAAGGTGCTAACGCTGCTATCAAAGTTGATCCGGTCCGGGCACTGGTCGAGTGGTTGCAACTGACCGCTAGCCAGGGTAGCTATCGAATCGCTTTGTTAGAACAAGCCGATACACTGAATCGCAATGCTGCAAACAGTTTGCTCAAAACACTTGAAGAACCTGGGGACCATGCCGTTCTGATTCTTAGTGCAACACGCTCAGGCGCGTTACCTGCCACTATTCGTAGTCGCTGCCAGAAAGTAACATTAAAGATGACAGATCAATCTGCGGCCATTCAATGGTTAGGTGACAAGGTAGATGATCCTGCATTAGCGCTGCTTGAAGCATCAGGTGGTCCTTACCTAGCCCTTGCAAACGCCAGCGAGGAATACTCTGCGTCCAAGGAACTGTTACTGCGTGCGTGGCATGACCTTTTTCTTCATAAGGGCAGTGTTGGACGAATTAGCGATTCACTTTCAAATCTGGACACCTCACTGTGTCTTGCTTCGTTCAGTCGATGGTGTCTTGTTGCCGCAAAACAGCGGGAAAATCTGGATGTTGGTGTAAATCCTGCCGTGAAACAGGTGATATTGGAGACCCAAGATCGGCTAAAAATTGAGCAATGGTTCACGCTTTACGATCGATTGTTGCGTTTACACCGCTCAGACAGCGCCAGCTTCAAAACGCAGACTGTGCTGGAGGGGCTATTTGCCGATATACGTCTTATGACTAACGGTTGAGTACCTGGCTAATGACTGCAGAAGCACGTAAAGGAATAGTTCTTTTTTCAATCACTGATCGCGGCGCGCTGTATTCGTCCTATATGTCGTTCGTCAAGAATGGCGGTGTGTTTGTGCCAACGGCCCGAACCTACGAATTGGGCGATGAAGTATTCATGCTGTTGAAGATCATGGATGACCCGGACATGATGCCAGTTAAAGGTAACGTGGTTTGGGTTACGTCTGCCGGTGCTCAAGGTAACAAGACCCCCGGGATTGGTGTTCAGTTCAGCGAAGAAGATAACGGTAAGGCCAAGGATAGTATCGAACTCATTCTCATTGCCGCAATGGAAGGTAAAAGGACAACTCAAACGATGTAATTCGGGTTTGCCTCGACGTTGCCTGCCACTATTTGAAGCGGTAGTAAACGCTTTCATTCATGTCAATTACCTCTTTTACTGGAGCCTTACGTCAAGCTCCGGTAGGCTTACGCCTTTTGATTAGATTGATAAGCACATGGCAGTGGTCAAGCAAAAGCAAACAATTCCAGTGAAGGCTAAAAAAACTGAATCCAAGAAGCGTGTTGGCAAGCTCAGTAATACAAAAGCGACTAAAAAATCTGTGGCCAAAAAATCACGAGAAGATGTAATGTGCCAATACTCGGATGCTCAGCTCAGTGATGTTTCAGAAAAGGTTTTTGTTGCGAATAGTGAGTTGCATGGTAAAGGCTTGTTTGCGGCAAAACGTATCAAAGCCAATACAGTTCTAGGGCGTTTGGTGGGAATGCCTACGTTTGATGACGGTATTTACGTACTCTGGATTACTGATGACATTGGGCTGGAACTTGTTAATGATTTCAAGTTTATCAATCATGGAAAAAATCCAAATGCTGCATACACTGACTTAGATGTCATGATACTGCGCGATGTAGAGGCTGGTGAGGAGCTGTTGCACGACTACGGTTGGTAATTGATATGCCGTTTGCACACCAGGCATGCGGTTTCAGTTTGCTGGTTCGTCAACTTGCTTTAATGTTGCTTTTTGTTGTTGTCTTAGCTGGTTGCCAGCCTAAAGACACTGTTAGTGGATCAGTCATACACCAGCTGCAAGGTAAGACGATGGGGACGACATGGACAATTCAGCTTCGTGCCCCTTTAGTTCCAGAATTTGCGTTAGCTGAGTCTGGCGTGCAAGGGGTGAATGACGACGAGCAGCCTCTTACAACTTTGTTGGCTAAGATTCAACTGGCACTTGAGGCAGAGTTACTACGTATCAACCAGTTGATGTCTACCTGGGATCCAGATTCCGAGCTTTCATTATTCAACAACGCGCGCCATGTCGAGCCGATAGAGTTGCATGCTGATACGCTCCATGTAATTGAGAGTGCACGAAAAATAAGCCACCTGACGCAAGGGCGTTATGACATCACACTGAGCCCAGTTATCCGGTTATGGGGGTTTGGCTCAAAGCTTACAACGGGTATTCCAGCTGATGAAGAGATTGCTAAAGCAATGGATTCTGTTGGCTCAGCGTTACTGGTTCGTCGTGGAAGTACCCTACGTAAACGACATCCGATGTTGAGCATTGACGTGTCATCACTGGGAAAAGGCTTTGCTGTGGATCAGTTGGGTGGGGTTCTGGAATCATTAGGTATTACACACTATCTGGCTGAGATTGGCGGTGAGCTGCGAGCAAGAGGGTTTCGCTCGGATAATTCGCCTTGGCAGGTAGGGATAGAACAACCTAACGGCGATATTCAGGAAGGCTTGTACCTACACGATACACAGGTGGCAAGCTCAGGGAGTTATCGTAATTATCGAGAAGAGGACGGTAGGCGCGTTTCTCACATTATCGATGGGAGCACTGGAAAGCCAATCGATCATCAGCTGGTGGCTGTAACTGTTCTTCATGAGAGCACTATGCTGGCAGATGCTTGGGCGACTGCTCTATTGGTTGTTGGTGAGGCTATGGCCAAAGAGTTGATTGTGCAATTGGATCTCAACGCACAGCTAACAATACGCGTTGATGATCATTTTGAACTATACCGAAGTGACGTTTTTCAACAAAACCTAATAGAGGCACTATGAGTCAATCCTTGAAAAACCTCGAAAAACAGTTTCACCGTATTGCGCAGCTTGATCATGCGAGTACGTTTCTATCCTGGGATCAGTTTGTCATGATGCCCAATGCCGGCATGACCCCTCGCTCAGAGGCGCTGGCGGAAATTGCCATCATGCGTCATGAATTGCTCACATCTGTAGCCATGGGAGACTGGTTAGATGAAGCGTCAGAGCAGTTAAGTTCTGGCGCAATTGATAGCACTCACAGCAGTCATATAAGAGAGATGCGCAGAACTTGGCAACAGTCCATGGCTATGCCTGCAGATTTGGTGCATGCCAAAGTAATTGCTGGTTCGCGATGTGAACATGGCTGGAGAACTCAGAAAGGTGACAGCGATTGGAAAGGTTTTTTAAAAAACTTTATAGAAGTTGTTGCCTTGTCCAGAGAGGAGGCACAGGCCAGACAAGCTCAAGCTCAGGATCGTTTTGCAACACCATACGATTCGCTACTGGATCTGCATTGCAGCGGTGATAGCCAGGCGTTAATAAATGGCGTATTTGCAGAACTGAAGCTGGCGCTGCCTGCTTTATTGCAAGAAGTTCTGGCCCATCAATCTGCCCAAACCACGAAAGATTTGAGGGGTCACTACCCAATAGAAAATCAGCAGAAACTAAGTGAAGACTTGATGTCCATGTTTGGCTTTGATTTCAATGCTGGGCGTCTGGATGTGAGCATGCATCCTTTCAGCACGGGTGGGCTCGGAGATCAAAGAATTACTACTCGTTATCGTGAAATGGATTTTGCCGACGCATTGCAAGCAACGGCTCACGAAACGGGTCACGCCAGTTACGAGGCAGGATTGCCAGTGTCCAAAACCTCCTATCCGGTTGGTAGTTCGCGCAATATGTGTATTCACGAAAGCCAGAGTCTGATGTTCGAAAAGCAGATTTTTTTGTCAAAGGCGTTTGGTCAAGCGTTGATAAAACCACTGCACAAACATCTTCCGACAACTGCTGCTTTTAACGCAGCCGATATCTGGATGGCTCAGACTCGGGTTAAACCCAGTTTTATTCGTGTTGAAGCTGATGAAGTGACTTACCCATTGCATGTCATGCTGCGTTATGACATTGAGAGTGCGTTGATCAACGGTGATATTGAGGCGGATGTTATTCCAGAGGCATGGGAATCGTCCTTAAACGATTACCTGAGCTTGTCAACGAATGGCAATCATTCCATCGGTTGCTTACAAGATATTCATTGGACTGATGGTGCCTTTGGTTACTTTCCGTCCTACACCATGGGGGCTGTGAATGCCGCACAACTCAGTGCTGCAATGAAGCGTGATTGCCCTGAATGGAAGGCACAATTTGCGGCAGGGGAGCTAGAGTTTGCCAGAACTTGGCTGTCGGAGAATATCTGGCAGCATGGGTGTGATTTGGAATCGCAAGAACTTATGCAGCGTGCGACCGGTGAAGGAAGCACGGCTAAACATTTACTGGCGCATTTGAAGTCGCGGTATCTGGACGATGCTGATTGATAGTTTGTGTGTGGCTCCTGATTTTCTAGCAAGTTAATTAAACAAGACTAAGAGATAAAAAACAATGACCCTCCCCGGATTTGATCCCAAATGGCGTGATTTTCCCGATTACATTATGGGTATCACCAAAGAGATTTGGGAAGATCGAAAAATCAGCACGCTTCATCAGTACTACTCTGAAGATATTATTGTCAGAACCCCCTCTTCGGTGGCTGTTGGTAACAAGGGTGTCATCGGCGCAACAATGGCAACGCTTGCCGAGTTCCCGGATAGGACTCTTCTAGGTGAGGATGTTATTTGGAGTGGTGATGAAAACACGGGCTTTCTCTCATCACATCGCATTCTATCCACCGCTACTCATATGCACGATGGTCTGTACGGAAAAGCCAGTGGCAAGAAGCTTGTGTACCGAATCATCGCTGACTGCGCCGCCAAGGAAAATGTCATCTATGACGAGTGGTTGATTCGTGATCAAGGCTCAATTGTTCGTCAGCTAGGATGGGAACCTGAGGCCTATACGCGAGACCTTATTGAACGTGAAGGTGGTGCTATTACGTGCACCAAACCTTTAACACCGTCTACGGATATCCATGGGCCATACACGGCAACCGGCAATGAGCATGAAGCTGGGCAGCGATATGCTGATATTCTCAATCGCATCATGAATGCGGAAATGTCTGTTATTCCGGCTGAATATGATCGAGGTTGTCAGTTGGAATTACCCGGTGGAGTTACTGGCCACAGTCATGCTGATGCGGATCAGTTCTGGATGGGATTGCGTGCATCGTTTCCGTCAGCCAAGTTTACAGCTCACCATGTTATTGGCCGGAATGATCCGGATATGCCACCGCGTGCTGCAGTTCGCTGGTCATTACATGGCAAGCATGAGGGATGGGGAACATTGGGTAAACCCACGCAGGCCGATGTCTATATTCTGGGGATAAGCCATGCCGAATTTGGTCCATGGGGTCTGAGGCGGGAGTATGTATTGTTTGATGAGACTGCAGTCTGGAAGCAGATGGTGTTAAAGACAGGGTGATTTTTCCTGGATAATCTGTTTGTTTTGTTTTGTTTTGTTTTGTTTTGTTTTGTTTTGTTTTGTTTTGTTTTGTTTTGTTTTGTTTTGTTTTGTTTTAACTAAATTCTGGGCTGTTGTTTTCTCAGAAGCTCAGGGAATGAAGGTGAAAAGCGTTGAGTATTTTCAAGTTGTCGCCAAAGAATATGAAACTGTGGTCAGTCACCCGTCAGGGTGGGAAAAAGCGGTTTCAATTATTTTGGACACTGTGGATGACACTCACTATTTTTGTGATTAATATTCTTGTGAATCATCGTGAAAAATTCACGCATGAATTTCCATTTGTTGACACTGGAACACTGATAAGCCTTGGTTTCTTACTATTGGCTTATCCTGTATGTTTTTATATTGTTGGCTCGTATGTATGGAATAAGACAGAAAAGTCATATCATCAACAAATCAGTGAAAAGCCAAAGCAATAACATTATTTGAATGCAACTAAGTGACTCGTTGAGCTTATGCTTAGCTAGAATTGACAGTATTTTTCACACTGAGAATGAGGTTTTAGAATTTGTACTAACCAGCTTTACATAACAATTCACAGGTCAATCGGATAATAAATGGTACAGAAACTCAAGGTTGTCACTACAATAATCTGGGTACTTATCGGAATCTGTTTTACGATGGCTGCTTTAGCATCTGACGTTGACGATCATTCATTCGAATGTGCAGGTGAATACGAAGAACAGTCATTTTCGGAGTACGTTTTACCGTATGCAATAGGTCAAAGTTATCTGGTAGGACAGGGCAATTGTACTGACGGTTCTCATGAGTCAGGCTCGGATCAAGCTTATGCCTATGATTTTGACATGCTGGTGGGAACACCCGTAGTTGCGTCGCGAAGTGGGGAAGTCCTGGAAGTAGAAGAGCGTTTCATAGACGACAATGAAACCCCCTGCGTCAAGATAGTTGTCCTCTACCTTCGGGTAGACTCTTTTAATCAGCAGGGAGCGTGCAACAAGGAATTTATGAATTATTCACCAGAACGTCGAGAAGCGGTATTAAAGAAGATGCTGCCACCCGATCAACGATCCATCCCAGATTAGCCAGAGAGGAGGGCATTGCTGAGCCAACTCTATATGCTTGGCGCACCAGAGCTAGGGCTCCTAGAACATAAGCGAGTCCAGAATTCCGTTCGGTGGAGTTATGTCTGTGAAATTATTGACATTGACTTCGTTGTTTTAAAATCCGTGCTGAGATCGTTGAATTTCCTATAAATCAATGAGTTGAATGTATTGAGGCTTACGATATAAAAGTGACTATATAATTCAACAATTTCAGTTGATTAGAGTGCTTGAACGGAATTCTGGACTCGCTTATGTACTGGGAGCCTGAAATGGGCGACTTGCCTGACGGGTTGTCAGAGGACGAGCTGGAGAAATTGGATGAGCTTGTGTCTGCGCGGGCGGAGGAAATTCCTCACGGACTTAAGGCATCAACCAACTCGCACAACTCGGTACTCTCGAATAACTAAACAGCACTGCTAATACAGCATCACGAGGCTGCAAAAATAGCAGCATAATCACGTTTTTGAAGGTGGTAATGTAAGTTTCTCGATTACGCAGGCTAGGAAAACATATGCCATCTCACGTTCCCCACGATCGCGCCCTTCGACGAGGTTTTCGAAGTTGCCGCGATAAAATGAATATTCAGATTGTATTGTTAACATTTGCATCCCTCACACCATTGTCAGTTTTTGCGCACCACCCGCTTGACGGGCGGTCACCCGAAACAGCGATAGAAGGACTGCTATCAGGTATCGGCCATCCAGTGATCGGAATGGACCATCTTGCTTTCATTATTGCCATCGGATTGTTGGCCGCGGTCACCCGACGTGGCCTGTTAATTCCGGTCGGCTTCGTGTTCGGTGGTCTGGCAGGAGTAGCGCTGCACCTGCAGCTTCTCATGCTTCCCGCTGCAGAGCTTCTTGTCGCTGCAACTGTAATAGTTTTTGGTGCTTTACTTGTTGCGGACAAGAGTATTGATATCCGGTTGGGTGTGATACTGGGGGCAGGAGCGGGAATCTTTCACGGCTATGCTTACGCGGAGGCCATTGTTGGGGCCAACATGACAACACTTGCGTCCTATCTCGTAGGCTTGACATTGATACAACTTGGAATCTCACTGGCCAGCTTTTATCTGGCAACACAATTCGTTAAGAGAAGTACGGTGGGTTCGCATACACCCTTTCGAGTGGCAGGTATAGCAGTGGCAAGTGTTGGCACTGCATTCCTGACGCTAGCTACACTTGGCTGATCGGGTTAAACGGCCCTCTGTGTCGCGCCATTCCTTGTAAACGTCCACGTTCTGACAAAAGGTATCTCACATGCAACAATCTGAAGCTCTTACGGTCAGCATCGGTATACTCGGCGGTGTTGCCGTGCTGGTCACCGCCACTGTCATTCCTGTTCCTGTCTGGGTCACGTTCACAGCGTGGGCATCATT
This sequence comes from Granulosicoccus sp., assembly GCA_047634635.1. Classification (GTDB taxonomy): domain Bacteria; phylum Pseudomonadota; class Gammaproteobacteria; order Granulosicoccales; family Granulosicoccaceae; genus Granulosicoccus. The sequence continues at coordinate 19,539 of JBLIIE010000028.1, forward strand.
CTTTATTGTAGGCGGTGGCAAGGCAGGATTCGTTAAATCAGTGGCCTGCAATTTCACTGGAATTGTAATAGCTGCGTTGTCGCTGCTGGCCATCGAATTGATTGGGGACCACGTCATCATAGCTGCCATTTGCGTCGGCATCGGTAGCGCTGCAATGGTCCAGGCGTCCAAGCTTCCTTTTACACACGGCATCATTCCCGCCATTGTCTGGGGCTTTTCCCAAACCGTTGGTACCGTTGCGGTCACCGGCCTTGATGTAACCGCCTCATTACCCAACAACCCGGTTTTGATCGCTGTTACCGCGATGTTGCTTGGTGCCATATTTGGCTATTTGTCAGAGGCCTGGGGCAAGAAGCTTACAACAGACCTCGCGTCCTGATTATTTCACAAACATTAACCTGATGAAACGTGACATGGCTATTGGCAAAAAAATTCCAGTGACGGTACTGACCGGGTTTCTCGGTGCCGGCAAAACCACGTTACTCAACCAGATTCTCACTGGTGATCATGGCAAGCGAATCGCTGTTATCGTTAACGAATTCGGTGAAATTGGCATCGATCATCAGTTAGTTGTCGGTGCTGACGAAGAGATCTTTGAGATGAACAACGGATGCATCTGCTGCACCGTACGCGGTGATCTCATTCGCATCATTACAGAACTTACTGCTCGCCTCGATGACTTTGATCACTTGATTATAGAGACCACCGGACTCGCAGATCCAGCACCTGTCATACAATCATTCTTTGTTGACGAGATACTTCTGAAATACACGCGCCTTGATGCCATAGTTACCGTTGTCGATGCCCTTCATATCAACCAACACTGGGACAGTCATGAAGCCGAAGAGCAAATTGCCTTCGCTGATGTTGTATTGCTTAACAAGAGTGACTTGGTAAGTGATGATGATCTAAGAGCGCTGCACACAAAGGTTCGTAGCCTCAATGCAATGGCTACAATGCATACTACGCAGAACTGCAGCATCGAGCTAAGTGCGATTCTCGAGGTGCGCGCCTTCGACCTGCAACACGCTCTCAGTATTGATTCGAAGCTGCTGGAAGATGATGCTCATGAGCATGATGATGAGATCCAGTCAATTGCGTTTAAAGAGCCAGGCACGCTTGACGGAGACATGCTTAATCGCTGGCTCTACCAACTGGTTCAGGCGAAAGGTGCCGATATATTTCGCATGAAAGGTATTCTGAATCTGGACGAAAACGCCCGCCGTTTTGTTTTCCAGGGTGTCCATATGACGCTTGATGGTAGTCCTGGCAAAGCCTGGAGTTCTGGGCAGGCGCGACTCAACGAAATCGTATTTATCGGGAGAAACCTCGATGCAAATGAACTTCATGCAGGTTTTCGCAGCTGCTTTGTCGAAGCATGCGCTGAAGCCTGAAGCCTGAAGCCTATCCACAAGACACATGAGGACGTTCAATGAAACTGCAGCATAACCTCGCTGGCCTTGAAGGGCTTGACCCAATCAACACGGAAACCAAAGTTTTCGTAGAGGATTGGGAGCAGCGTATCTTCGGCATTCACACAGCAATGATGGCGCTGAGTAACCATCTCGACAATTCGCTACCCGACTATGACATCAGCAGCGTTCCCACTGAGTTTAAAAGCTTCTGGACCTGGGCGCATTTGCGACAGGGTGCAGAGAACATGCATCCGTTCGATTACTTTCGAATGCGATATTATGAAAAATGGCTAGGCGGTATTTCTGGATTCTTCGTTGAGGAAGGTTATATCACTGAGGAAGAACTGAACGAACGTGCTGCGCAGCTTCTGCAAGATATGAGCGACAACAAGCCAACTTCTTTGCCCGCAGGCGGTGATCCTTTGATTGACGTGCAAGTGGAGAAGTATTTGCGAGAAGGCGACTCCTCCAAGCGTGACACAACAACTACGCCAATATTCAGTGTTGGTGAAAAAGTTAAAATAAAGTCAGTTCTGTCGGGTGAACACAGTCGCCTACCCGGTAATCTTCAAGGACGAGTAGGAGAAGTAGTGGAGGTTTATGACGGTTCGTATACGTACTTCTATAAAACTGCTGACGGTCTGGGCACACCGATGCCAGTCTACAACTTGGCATTTAAGGCAGAAGATTTATGGGAAGCGTCGCTCACGGAGCCTGGCGCCATCTACTACAACGATATCTTCGAAGCCTACATCGAGCCAGTCTGATCTACCCGACTTAACCAATTCATCGAGAGAAGCGTCATGACCAGTCTATACCCCGGATTTAGCTACGAACCTGATAAAGAAACCGTCAGTGAGGCGCGAGCTAAAGCACTCGAGTCCCTTTTGATTGAGAAAGGTGTCATAACAGGGCAAACCGTCGACAAGGTACTTGGGTTTTTTGATACCGAGATGGGTCCGTTCAACGGGGCTAAGCTGGTTGCCAAGGCCTGGGTCGATCCGGAGTTTAAAGCGTTATTGCTCAAAGATTGCAATGCAGCGTGTGAGTCATTAGATTTCCCTAACGGTATGTCTGGCGCAGAAGGCGAACATATGCGAATCACCGAGAATACGCCAGACGTCCATAATGTGATTGTGTGTACCCTGTGCTCGTGTTACCCGTGGCCAACCTTGGGGTTGCCGCCCTACTGGTTCAAAGACCCAACGTTTAGAGCTCGGGTAGTCAGAGAGCCACGTGCAGTTTTGGAGGAGTTTGGTGTGAAACTTGATGACTCAGTCACCATCAAGGTATGGGACAGCAGTGCCCAAATCCGCTGGTGGGTTCTGCCCATGCGCCCGGAGGGTACGGAAAACCTGAGCGAAGATGAGCTGGCCAAACTGCTGACACCGGAAGCCATGATGGGTGTGGCTCTCGTCAGGGCATAGGCTAGGATCATCAACTGATATGTTTACACGATTCGAACATTTCGCGGCGACGAGTATGATGGGTTCACCCGAGGAAGCGCCACCTCGGGAAGATGGGCATCTGCAGTTCGACCGGGACTGGGAGAAGCTTGTCTTCGGTGTGGCCATTGCCCTGTCCAAGGATGGGCACTACGAGTGGGATGAGTTCCGAGAGGCGTTGATGAGCAACATTCTCCTGTGGGAGCAAAGTCATGATCTGGATGATGCTAGTTGGGATTATTATCAGTGCTGGATGACAGCGCTTGAACAGGTTGTCGTGAAGTCTGGAATTCTTCAGCCAGGTGAACTGGAATCCCGCCTCAGTGGGCTACTCGATTGCAAGGACGGCTTGAATGAATACAACGCAAACGAGTGTGAAACGCCGCACAGCCAATGATGATCTAGCTGGCCAGAGAGTGCGTTGTCCAATGTTGGTATTGTAGGGGGACGGCGTTTATCTAGGAGTGCTTCGATCCCCTGCCATTGTGGCGTTTATGTGTTGACGAAGTGTCAGGTCATACTACAAAGGCTGGGTAGAAGCATTATTAGGATTACAAAATGGACGTTGACTTTTTCAGAGCTGGTAGCAGAGATTTGTCTTCAATTGAGGTTCTGCCTAGAGAATCGCTCACTAAGGAGCAAATTAAGTGTAGAAGTTGACTATGTTCACAATAACGTACTAAATGATCCCACTGGTTGATCAAATAATTTGTGCGATTCACACACATCCTTTCAATTTTATCAGTTTTAAATCTACATGATAATTGGCGTCTTTGATACGTTCGTTTTCTACAATGTACGCGTCACCAACTTCTTGATGGAACGGAGTTTTTTCTGCCAATAGAATAACTTTCTCCATAGGTGTCAAACCGTTCAACGATGCATGAGTACGCTGCCAGTTGTAGTAAAATTGCCATTCTGATACTGCGTTTTTAAGAATTTCAAGATCAAGATCAAGATCAAGATCAAGATCAAGATCAAGCTCTACGGTCGAGTAAAATTCTTCTTTATCTGTGCGCTGCGATCTTTCTACTTTCCCATTCAGATGAGGTGAAGCAGGTTTGTTTGGCCTAAACTTTATTCCGTATTCCATCATTTTTTTCTGAATCTTTACCACAAAGAATTCTCTATCTCGATCGGTTTGAATTCGTTGAATGGGGAATGGCATTTCTTCAACTACCTGATCCAGAAATAGACGTGTGTTGGCCCCGGTGCGTCGAGAGAATACTGCTAATAAACGGAATCTAGAGCAGTCATCAACAGCAGTGTATTGAATGATCCCTGGAGCAATCTTGGTTGTATCCAACTGAACTAGATCACCAGGATTAGGACGTTCGTACCGAATGTATTCAGATTTCTTTTTTCGAAAGGTTTGACATCATTCCTGGCCAGAACCTTATGGATGGATGCCAGAGCGAGAGTGCAATGATGCTGCCACCCGCCCGGGAAGAGGAGTACGGTACAGAGCACCTTGGCAGGATCGGGGGATTCTCGTTGCATGCTGGGGTGTGGGTCCTTGGTTTTGTTCGTTGGTACAATACCGAGCATCGTCATAGTGCCATTAAATTTGTCACACCGAATCAGCGCCACAGCGGACAGGATGTTGAAATTTTAGAGAATCGAAAACGTGTTTACGCAGCAGCAAAGGAGCGTAATCCGAACCGCTGGAGTGGTGAGACAAGAAACTGGGAAAGGCCTGAAAAAGTTTGGTTGAATCCAGACAAGGAAGATCCACCAGCAACCGAAAAACTTAAAGAAGTAGCATAGGTAAATCGGTCATCTATCTTGACAACGCCCGGAAACGCCTGGGCAAGAGAATTATGTGCTCGTTCTTCACGACGACGATACGGTTACAGGCTATTACCATTTAACTGAAGATGGCAGTCTTGTTGCTGTGGGTGACAGAGTCACGCAAGGGGATGTAATTGCGTTGAGTGGTAATACAGGTGACAGCTCCGAGGCCCATTTACACTTTGAAGTGTTTGAGTGTTATGAGTGCGATACATTGCCCATCAATTTTTCTAACACTCGCTATCACGATCACGGCTTAGCTGAAGACGAGGATTATCAAGCTAAGTAACTCTACCTATTAGGTACCTTTCTAGCAGTGCTAGGTGCGCAAACGAAGCATACATGGCCGTGGTGAAATTATCAGCATGCTTGGTCAGTCTGGCGTATGTACAATCAGACAATACGCTTGGGTAGTCATTGTAGGGACTATGACTACCCCGGATTCGGCTTATTGTTCGTGATCTTCCCCTTATCCAGATACATTAGTACTCCGTTATGGCGAAGTGTAGCGAGAGTCAAATCGCGGGGTTCTCGATAATTATTAACCAATCCAAGGAATATTTGTCTATGTCATTTGGCTCTTTAGGCTTGTGTGATGAGCTGTTGAAAACCGTTGCAGAACAAGGTTATACAACGCCATCACCGATACAGATTGAGGCTATTCCGGCAGTGCTTTGTCAGCGTGATGTTATCGCGGTGGCACACACTGGCACAGGCAAAACGGCTGGCTTCACATTACCTATGGTGCAGCTATTGTCGAGTGGCCCTAGTCCGCAAGAGCAGTCTGTGCGTGCGTTAGTCATTACGCCGACCCGTGAGCTTGCTGCACAGGTTGCACAAAGCATTCAAAACTATAGTCGTAATACGATACTTCGCTCTGCGGCCGTGTTTGGTGGTGTAAGGATTGAGCCGCAGATAGCCCAGATGCAAGGTGGTTTGCATGTGCTTGTTGCGACCCCGGGTCGATTGATTGATCTTTATAATCACCAGGCGATTAACTTTGAACAACTGGAAATATTAGTCTTGGATGAGGCTGATCGCATGTTGGATTTGGGGTTTATCGACGATATCCGTCGCATCCAAATGCTGCTGCCTGCCCAGCGTCAAACCTTGATGTTTTCAGCAACGTTTTCAGAAGAGATCCAGTCACTCGCTAACGGTATGTTAAATAATCCACTGTTGATTGAAGTGGCTACCACGAACAGCATTGTGGAGTCGATTAAGCAGAAAATATATCTTGTAGACAAAGAGTGTAAAAGTGAGCTGTTAATTCACCTGATTAAAAGGAACAAGTGGCACCAGGCTTTGGTCTTTTGCCGTACCAAGCGTGGTGCGGATAGTTTAGCCATCCAGCTGATAAGCGCTGGTATTAGTGCCGCGTCAATCCATGCAAACAGAACTCAGCATGCACGCACACAGGCCTTAGACGGTTTTAGAAACGGGAATATTACAGTTTTGGTCGCCACTGATATCGCCTCTCGGGGAATTGATGTCAATCAACTGCCCGTCGTGGTGAATTTTGATCTGCCTTATGTGCCAGAAGACTATTTGCACCGCATCGGTCGCACTGGCCGCGCTGGCACCTCAGGTTTAGCAATTTCATTGGTCAGTGAGGATGAATCTAAGCAGCTACTGTCAATCGAACGTGTCATTGGCCGTGAATTTGAGCGTGAGATTATCCCAGGCTTTGAGCTTACTAAGAAGGCGCCAGCGCACTCATCAGATGATGAGGAGTATGGCAATTTTGAGGCAGATACTACCCCCCAACGTCGAGGCCAATCTCGGGGGCGAGGAGTCAAAGGCGGCAATTCATCTAGTCGTAATAGTTGGCGGTACAAATAGAAAGGGTAACCGTCGACATCTATCTATTGTAGACCTCCAACACCCTCTTCGATATTATTCAGCATTGTGTTCGCCTAGTCTGGGCGCTCGTCGATCTGCCGATAATTTTGCTTCACTGAATACTATGGGCGTGCGCACACCTGGTATGCCATCGGGGTTAATCTGCATTCCACGAGCCTGAAACTGTGGGTCGTTAAACACATCGGCAACCTTATTGATAGGACCTGCAGGAACCACGGCAACTTCTAGCGCTGCTAATAAGTTCTCTCTGCTCCATTCCGCTGTCGCAGCACTTAACATTACGTCGAGTGCATCGCGGTGTTGTACGCGATCTGAGTTGGTCGTATAACGTGGGTCTTCGTTCAATTCATCAAGGTTTAATGCTTTGCATAGTCGCTGGAATTGTTGATCGTTTCCTACGGCGATAATCAGATGGCCATCGCTAACAGGGAAGGTCTGATAAGGGGCAATGTTCGGGTGCTTGTTGCCCATGCGGGTAGGGGAGACGCCGGTGGCCAGATAGTTCATGGATTGATTGGCGAGTACGCCGCTCATGCAATCGAACAGGGACATATCAATATGCTGACCCTTACCGGTTTGCTGGCGTTGGAGCAGAGCAGATTGAATACCAATGACACCGTATAAGCCTGTGAAAATATCAGCGAAGGCCACACCGATTTTTTGTGGTTCGCCTTCAGGGTCACCGTTTAGATCCATGATTCCTGCCATGCCCTGAATCATGAAGTCGTAGCCTGCGCGATGAGCGTAGGGTCCGGTTTGACCAAAACCTGTGACTGAACAATAAATAAGCTGCGGAAAATCTTTGCACAGACTGGCTGCATCCAAACCGTATTGTTTCAGCCCATCGACTTTGAAGTTTTCAATGAGAATGTCGGCATCTTCCAGTAGTTCGCGAACGTGTTGTTGGCCTTCTGTGGTTTTAAGATCGACAGTGATAGATTTTTTTCCACGATTACAGGCGTGGAAATAAGCTGCGGTTTTTTCGCCATCAGTCTCAATCCACGGTGGTCCCCACTTGCGAGTGTCGTCACCGTTCTCGCTTTCGACTTTGATCACGTCACAGCCCAGATCGGACAATGTTTGTCCTATCCAGGGACCTGCAAGAATGCGCGCAAGTTCGATGACTTTTATACCGGCAAGAGGGGCTTTTTTCATATTGGCTCAGGTTTCTAACTCAGTGTACTTAACGTATAAATTTTAGGATTCTGAACGCCATTCAGAGCCGCGATGTGCGCCATCGCAAAATGGTTTGTTCTTACTCAAACCACAGCGGCACAGAGCGGTTCTTGTACCTTGCCAGGCAGAGCGGCCACTCCCAGTGACAATGCGCACGTTACCGGTGAGTCTGATTGGACCGTTTTCAACTAAGGATACTTTCAACGGGCCTCCTGTTTCGGCTAACGTTTCACCGGCATCACCAACAGCACCACTGTCTTTGAAGTCTGAGTCTATGTGAGTGTTATCGCAGTAAGGTTTGTTTTTGCTTGATCCACAGCGACACAATGTTGCTCTGAATTTAAGGCCAGGAGCATTTTCGGGTGCGCCTTCTATGTCCAGTTCACCTTGCATGACCAATGGTCCGCCATAAACAACGGTAATGGTGTTCTCAATAGCGCTCTGTTCGTTCTTGGCATTATCTTTGAAGTTGACGGAGAGTGAGCCACTTGGGCAACGCTTTACAACATCCAGCACGTCGTCATCGCTGCTGGTGTTCGGATCACACCAAGGCTTGCGTGCCGTGTCGAAAAGATCCCCTTTGGCTTTACCGCATTCGGCTACGTGTATGCACAGTTGACTATTCCAGGTGACGGTAGCGGTGTCGCCGTCGAAATCATTAACTATTTTCTTTGTCATGAGTAATGTGTTCCTGTCGTTTAATATGCCAGTCGATTTATCGTCAAGCGCCAATTCGCGGGGCGTCTGCCCAAGCTGTATTTGCCAAGGGTATGCTGGCGATCGTGTGTACTATGCGATCGTGGCCATTGGCATCTATGATGCAATGAGCACAATTGGGCAGGGGCGGTAAGGTATGTAAATCTGTAAGTGCTACTTTCAGGTAGTAAGCCAAAATGGTTTTCATGATGGCACCGTGACTGACTATAAGGATATTATCGTCTTCTGAGGCGTCGCTATGTGTCGCTATGATAGCTTCGATCGCCGTTGATCCGCGTTGCTGAACCTGGTCAGAATTTTCTGCACCTTCTACTTTGAACGACGGTAAACCTTTTGCATGAGCTTCAACAATATCAGGGAATTGCTCTTCGATATCAGCCCAGTACTGTCCTTCCCACTTACCTAGTGTCACCTCACGTAGGTCGTCTCTGTGCTTCACGTCATCTGTGCGAGATCCGAGGATTATTTGTGTGGTTTGGCGAGTTCGCACGCTGCTGCTTGAATACACCTTTAGAAGATTCATGTTGGTAAAATCGTGACCACGAACAGTAGCTTGTTGTTTGCCGGTGTCATCCAATTCAGAGTCCAGCTGCCCCTGTATACGTCTAACCGCGTTCCAGTCTGTTTGGCCGTGTCTAACGATGTGCAGTCGCATAATGTCGTGATAGTGTAGTTTAAAGGCTGTAGTTAAGAGTAACGTATACACGGCGTTTGTGCGGTCGTGTTTGAGTGAAGGATAAATTTCGATAGATGACTGAGTCTCTATGGCAAGCGGCGGTACAACGGCATTTGAAAGTGCGGTTCAAAAATCTACGCCAGGTAGGTGGTGGGGATTTTGCGCAGAGCTGGTGCGCTGAAATAGCTTACTGTACTGAGGGTGCGGCCGTTGAGGCAGGTGCTCTAGTGTTTGTGAAGACGCATGAAAATCCGCCCCCCAATCACTTTTCCACAGAAAGTCGAGGACTGTGCTGGTTGAAAGAGAGTGAATCGGTTGCGATTCCTTCCGTGTTAGGCGTTAGCGATGATCCTCCATATTTGGCATTGGAGTGGATAGATGAGGGTGCTCGGGTTGGGGGAAGTGAATCAACACTTGGAGCGTCCTTGGCGACACTTCATCAATTTCCCTGTGCCTGTTTTGGTCGTGAAGACAAGCGCACAACGGGGAGCCTGGGTTTGCCGAATGCGCCGTGTGATTCTTGGGCTGAGTTTTATTCTACGCAGCGATTATTGCCACTTGCGCGTATTGCGTCTGATCGTCGCGCCTTGAGTGAAACTATGATTCAACGAATAGAGTCGTTGGCTGGACGTTTAGGGGAATTTAGTGAATTGAATGTAGAGCCTTCACGTCTACATGGTGACCTGTGGGCTGGCAATAGATTGGTGGACTGGCAAGGTGTTAATTGGCTGATAGATCCTGCCTGCCACGGAGGGCATCGTGAGTTCGATTTAGCAATGATGCAATTGTTCGGTGGCTACGGGCAGCGTTGTTTTGATGTTTACCAAGAGCACATTCCATTATCTGTTGGTTGGCAGGATCGAATTCAACTTCATCAGTTGGCGCCATTAATAGTTCATGCCATAAAATTTGGCCGAAGCTATGTGGCGCCAACTGATGAGGCCCTGTCGAAATACGAGTAGTAATGCCGTAGCTACTTTGAGTTGTTAGCCAGTGCTGCCAAAATTCTCACCCAGCTTCGAATGCCTTTATGAAAGCTCTTCAGGGAGTACTTCTCGTTAGGTGAGTGAATAGCATCATCATCAAGCATAAAGCCAACTAGCATGCTGTCCATGTCCAGAATACTCTTGATATGACCTACAACAGGGATTGAGCCTCCGCAGCCTGCGTAAACTGCCTCCTTTTCCCATTCATCGCTCAATGCTTGTTGGGCTTGTTTGAAAGCTGGCGCGTCGACAGGCATAACAGTGGCTTTTGAACCGTCTTTGGCTTTGAAACTTACACTGCAGTCAGCAGGTAGTCGGTCGTTGATGTGCTGGTAAAAGGCTTTTTGAATAGCATCTGGGTCTTGATCGCCAACTAGACGGAAACTCACTTTCGCCATAGCTTTTGATGGGAGAACAGTTTTAAAGCCTTCTCCTGCATAGCCACCGGCGATACCGTTGACGTCGCAAGTAGGACGTGCCCATATTTGTTCGAGCACCGAGTAGCCTTTTTCACCAGCAGGTTCTGACAAACCTACAGACTTCAAAAACTCAGTGCCATCGTGATTTAGAGATGCCCATTGTTGTTTGACGTGCTCAGGCAGCTCTTCCACACCGTCATAAAAATTAGGGAGAGTCACACGACCTTCATCATCATGCAGGTCTGCCAGAATGCGAGTGAGCACACGAATAGGATTCATAGCAGGGCCACCGTACATACCTGAGTGCAGATCAAGGCTTGGTCCGGTGATTGTGACTTCTTCACCGACCATGCCGCGCAGCATGGTGGAGATGGTTGGTGTCTCACTGTCCCACATTCCGGTGTCGCATACCAACGCAATGTCGGCCTTCAACAGTTCTTTGTTTTCTTCCATGAACGGTATGAGGGACGGAGATCCACTTTCTTCTTCGCCTTCGAAAAACAGGCTGACTTTAGTCGGTAGAGAGCCTGTGACTTGTTTCCAAACACGGCAAGCTTCGACAAACGTCATCAGCTGGCCTTTGTCATCAGCCGCGCCGCGTGCTCTTATTACTTTTCCTGCGGGCGTGTCTTGGATGACAGGCTCGAACGGTGGTGTGTTCCAAAGCTCCAGTGGGTCAACGGGTTGGACGTCGTAGTGGCCGTAGAAAAGCAGGTGAGGGCCTTCTGAATTTGCGCCATCTTGATGAGCGACGACCATAGGGTGTCCAGGTGTGTCGTGTCTGGTGGCTGCGAAGCCAATGCTTGTTAGGTCATCTACCAGCCAGTTGGCGGCCTTTAAACATGACGCTTTATAAGCGGGATCTGTGGAAATGCTGTCAATGGAGAGCAACTCAAACAGACGCTCCAGAGTCTCTGGCAAGCCTTTGTCGACAGCCTCCAGTACTCGATCTAATTCACTCATTTTCGGGTCGGACCACGCTAGGTTGTTGATTGTCATTGGGAAATAGCTCTATACGGGCGATTCTGCAAGCCTAATTGGCCATTTCCATATCAAATTATTGCATTTAAGGTGGCACAAGTCATTTTCGGGTCGGACCACGCTAGGTTGTTGATTGTCATTGGGAAATAGCTCTATACGAGTGGTTCTGCAAGCCTAATTGGCCATTTCCATATCAAATTATTGCATTTAAGGTGGCACAAGCTTTGAATTCTTGAAATAACTAATAGTCCTTTTCGAAGGAATTACACTATGGAATTCGATTCGTAAACACCGAATTATTGTAGGAAAATGTACCTGTAAGCGACAAAATGACTAGTTATCCAAACGATTGTTTGGAAATATCAATCGTTTAAGGTGGTCCGACCCGAAGGGGAGTGTAGGAGAGATGGATGGATGTTAGGAGAGGCTTAGCCTCGCAGTCATATGCGGCGGACGATTCGCTGGCGATGGCGATAGAACTGTCGCAGTCACTGGGCAAGCCTTTGCTGATTGAGGGCGAGGCGGGAGTGGGCAAGACCGAAGCTGCGAAAGCTTTAGCGTCTCTTCTGGATTGCGAACTCATTCGTCTGCAATGCTATGAAGGTCTGGATGCTCAACACGCATTGTATGACTGGGATTATCAGCGTCAGTTGCTGGCTATTCAAATGGCTGGGTCAGCAGATCCTGAGGAGCTTAAAAAAACGCTATATAGTGATGATTTTCTAATCAAACGACCATTACTCAATGCGATAGCGAGCAAAAAACCTGTGGTCCTGCTTATCGATGAGGTGGACAGAGCTGATGAAGAATTCGAAGCGTTGTTGCTGGAAGTGTTGTCAGACTTCCAGATCAGTATTCCTGAGCTTGGCACTTTTACCGCCGTATCTCGGCCACGGGTGATTCTCACATCCAACGGTGTGCGTGAACTCAGCGATGCACTTCGCAGACGTTGCCTCTATCACTACCTCGACTACCCTGATGCTGAACGGGAGCTTGAAATTATCAAGGCACGTATTCCACACATTAACCAGAACCTGGCAAATCAGCTGGTCAATGTCGTGCAGCGATTGAGAACAGCTGCGTTACGTAAATCTCCCGGTATCGCAGAAACGCTCGATTGGGCTGCATCTCTCATGCACATGGACGTTGATGATCTTTACGCTAACAGAGATGCTGTCCATAATAGTCTGTCCGCATTGATAAAAACTCGGGAAGACTTGCAGTACATAAGAAATGCGGATGAAGAGCTAATCTTTCCAATGATGGACACCAACGTTTGAACTCCGTTTGGCAAAACGATCTTGCATTGCAGCGCATTAATGATTTTGCGCAGTTTTTGCGTGCTAACAAATTAATCGTAGATACAGGTTCCTTGCTGGATTTGCATCATTTAGCCAGCGGCTCTCATATTCACACTAGGCAGGATTACAGATGCGCGACGCGGGCATGCATTTGCCGCTGCCCTCGGGACTGGCATCGCTTTGATGCACTATTTGATGCTTTCTGGCAAGCAGTCGATGAGCCTTTGGTCTTAGCGCCAAGGAACGAAGAAACCCGCTCAGCCGTGAACATAACCAGCTCTAGCAAACAGCGAATGGTAGGGCTTGCAGGGACATCAGAAAAACAACAACAGGTAGAGGAATATTTTGGAGCAGGAGACTTTAAAGCACTGTCGCTAGCTGATTTTCGTTTCGTGTTTAATCAGTGTCAAATGCGCGCCATCGAACGGCTAGTTGAACGCGCAGCGCGACGTGCCAAAAGGCGTGTTTCTCGGCGTGAAGTGCTGTCTCATCGTGGTAGTAAAATCGATTTGAGAAAGTCCTTTAGAAGTTCGTTACGTTATGCGGGGCGACCAGTTGATTTGTCCTTTCGACGGAAAAAACCACGTCTAAGGCGTTTTGTATTGATACTGGATATAAGCCAGTCCATGGATGTTTACGCACGGTTGTTCATGCGTTTTACGCGCATTTTAATGGCCACGTTTCATCGATCTGACGCCTTCGTTTTTAACACTGACCTAAGCAAGCTGGGATCCGGCCATACCCGATTAAGTGAGGCCGATTTTGAACGTGTGTTAAATCGTCTTGGCAAAGGTTGGCTCGGTGGGACACGCATTGCGCAATCCCTAGGCACATTTATCGACAATCACATGATGAACTGTGTTGATAATAAGACAACCGTGTTGATTTTCAGTGATGGGTGTGACACTGCTAAGCCTGTTGAGCTAGCTGAGCGTGTCAAAATCATTCGACGTTGTGCTGGGAAACTAGTGTGGGTCAATCCACTGTTGGGTAGGTTTGAACCAGGCGAAGTTGATAAATTCATGGACCCAGTAGTGCCGTATATTGATTGCTACCTTAGTGCCCACAATCTGGACAGTCTGATGACTTTAGAGCAGGAATTATTATCATGAGAATGGATACCCCGGCAGACGCCGACGAACGTCGACAAGCGCCAGTCATTGTTTGCTACAACGTGGAGTCAGTTCCAGCCCATGGTCAAGAATTTATTGAACAGTGGAAGTCAGAATTAACGGTAATTGATACCGTCATTGTTCCGCCTAGAGATGCCGCAACTTTTCGAGTGCCTGCTGGTCATGGCTTCCGCATTGTTAGTGTCGAAGGCTCGCAGGTGGGCGACTTGAACCTTTGGAATGCTAACGATCTGTCTGAGCGATTTTTTAGCGGCAAAACCCGGCAATTGCATGCAAGCCATGTCACACGTGGTGACCGATTGTGGACCAATCTTCCTGTTATGAGGCCAATGGCTACGATCACGCACGACACGCTGGAATGGTATGGATGGGATGCAGACGGGGGTGGCGTGCATGATGTCATCGGCACCCGTTGTGATCCGTACACTAATCGAGTGTTGAACGGTGTGGATTACCATTATTGCTGCCATTCGAATTTGACACGCGCGATGGCAAAAGAATTGAGTTTGCCCACAGCCGAAGTTGAGCCGCTAATACACGATGTGCTGAACGTATTCATGTGCACAGGTTTTACGTTAGACACACATCAGTATTTTATGAAAGCCAGCCCAGTGCGCCCTGGTGACTACATAGAATTCATAGCGGACATTGACCTACTAGGTGCTTTGTCGGCTTGCCCTGGTGGCAATTGTGGGAGTAGTCACTCTGACGATAAAACACTGTGCTATCCCTTACATGTGGAGATACTGAAACCCGCTGACAGTGCTTTAGAGCAATTCAAAGCTGAGCCTATTAACCCCTATGACCGATCACACGGATTAACTACATAAAAAACAAAAAGGGGACGAACAAAAAGGGGACGGAGGAATTTAATATTAATTCCTCCGTCCCCTTTTCTGCCTTTTCTGCCCTTAATTCCCTGTAAACTCCTCCGTCCCCTTTTTACTTTTTAGATAACGGCTTCGGCTTCAATCTCTACGCCATACCCACCGATTAGGCTGCTCACTTCCACGAGAGTATTTGCGGGAAGACAATCAGCGAAGTACCTTCCATGGACATGCGATACGGTTTCCCATTGTGAAGCATCGCTTAAATAAATGCGGGTACGTACAACATCGTTGAGGGTTGCCCCAAGAGAGGCAAGGCTTGCCGAAATTTTGTCGAGTATATAGGTGGTCTGAGCGCGATAATCATCGGCACCAATGACTCTACTTTCACCGTGGGTAGCAGTCGTACCACTAACCAGTACGCGATTACCAACGCGTGTTGCCCTGCTATAACCGCAAATAGGTTCGTACTCACTGCCACTGCTGATTCGCCAACGATCGACTTTACCGCTAATAGCCTGTTTTTCATAAACCGGTGGTAACGATTCCAGATGATCGCTCAGATCACCAGATGCTGTGAGAAACGGTGGGCGGCGATACTCGGTTCCACAGTCCCCCCGTATCGGTGTGAGTGCATTTCCGGCCGTGTTGATTTGGGCGATGTCATCATCACTCAATTCAAGGGTAAGAAGATTACGGTTGTCATCTGTATGTTGTCGATCGGTAAGTCTTGCTCCAACGATTACTCCACAAACAGCGGGTTGCTGCATTACCCAGCGTGTTGCAACGTTGGAGATAGAAACATGGTGTTTTTGTGCGACATCATTCAATGCGCGCAACATACTTTGATAGACAGTCCAGCCACCGACAGCTTGGATAAAGCGGTGGTACTTCATCTTGCTCCAATCTGGCACACTGGAAGGCTCTTCTGCATCCAGCCATCGGTTACCTAGAAAACCACCAGCCAAAGTGCCATAGGAGAGCAAACGAACGCCACTCTCTGCGCATAGTTCGCTCATGTCCCCCAGGGCTCGCGGATCCAAGACTGACAGGCACACTTGGTTAGTAACAATTTCATGCCCGCAACTGAGCAGCACAGACAGATGATCAGTATCAAAATTGGTTAAGCCCAGGTGACGTATCCAGCCCTCCTGTTTCAACTCCATCAGGTGATCCATGACATCGATATAGCCGGGATGATCAAAACTCCACCAATGTAGCTGCAGTAGATCAAGCGTTTCCATACCCAGTCTCTCACGACGCTCCTCAATGCCATCACGAACTGCCTGTCGTGTGCATTGGTGAGGTTGAGGGCACCACTTGGTGTATAGATTCAGTGATGAGTCTGCTAGCTGGCCACTATCCATTAGGCGTTGACGCGCGCGCCCAGCAATCAGCTCAGCACTGCCGTAGTGATCAGCCATGTCAAAGCAGGTAAAGCCTGCCTGCGCATAGCGGATCAGTTCATCCGCCGCTGTATCACGCTCAAGTGCCTTGCCGTCTCGTTCAAGATCAGCAACTTGCCAAAGCCCGGTTATGACGGTTTTGTCCTGCAATCCGAGCGATTGCAGGACATCACTTGAAGGCAAGTTACTTTGTCTCAGCCAGTTTGCCGATGAACGCATCAATCTCGGCAAGTGGGAAGTACGATATTTCTTCAACACCGGTGTCAGTGAAGCTCCATGCCAATGCAGGTGCAGACACATCACCGTTAGCATCAAACACGACAGCGCCTGATGCACCTTGATACGAAATAGTCTTACCATCGTTGAGTAGCATACGTGCCTGCTTAAGTCCATCCACGCTTGGGAAGATGGGTGTGCCTGCAGGGTCTGTTACTTTGCCAACTTGCGCTGCGATGGAGGCACCGGTGAGTTCTGGTGCAGCATCCATGGCAAGCAAAGAAATCATCACAGCATCAAAGCTGTTTGGTAATCCTGGTCCGTTAGGTTCAGAATCGAACTTGGCCTTGTACATTTCAACAAATGTTGATGCAGAGTCCGTACGAGGTGGAGCTGAATCATGACCGACCAGGTCTGTAAGATACTGTGCGCCAACGCCGTCACGGAACTCATCCGACTTCAACGAGTTTGCGGCAACAAATAGTTGAGTTCCACCCAGCGATACCCATTCACGCACGAGTGATATACCTTCTGTTGGATACAGTGCCAGGTACACCGCTTCCGGTTTGGTTTTCAACACTTCGGTAACTTCTGCACGGTAAGAAGATTGGCCATCGTTGACGGCTGCAGACATAGTTACTTCGATACCCAGTGAAGCAAGATCAGCTGCTACGAGTTTGCCAATGTCTTGTCCCCAATCATCATTCTTGTAGAAAATACCGACGCTCTTGTATCCACGCTCTTCAATCAGTCTTGCGGCAACAGCAGCTTGATTGCGTGTAGTCGCAAACGTACGAAACCATAAGCCTTTTGATTTTCCTTCCTTTGCAACATCTGTAAATGCTGTTGATGATGAACAGCAGGACATCTGCATGACACCAGCAGGTGCTGTCACGGAGGTCAAAATAGGCATGGACACACCGCTGGAAACAGCACCAATCAGTAATTGCACCTTGTCTAGATCGACTAGAGCCTTGGCTGCATCAACACCGATTTTTGGGTCAACCTGTGAATCACGAAGTACCATCTCAATATCACAGCCTTTCACGCCACCAGACTCGTTGTAAATATCCACGGCGAATTGTGCAGTTTCAGCAATAGGCCGGCCCCAGTCGACTGAAGTTGGCAGTACAGCGCCTATTTTTGTCGTGCAGTCTGCCGCTTGTGCGGCTGACATCGGAAGTACCGTTATAAGGCTTGTCAATACTAGGCAGCAGCGTAGAAGCGTAATACCAGACAGTCTGGGTGAGTTCGCCAAATGGCGTGTTTTTAATAAAGTGTGCAATGCTTTTCTCATGTTGCCTCCGTGGGCTTTGGGTGATTCTCTTTTGGTTGTTGAACTGGTTGGCGAGCTTGAGTTGAGTAATCGCTAGTGCCAAGCTTTTCTGGTAACAGACCCCGAGGGCGCCATAGCAAGGAACACACGATAATCGAACCGATTAAAATGTATTGAATAGACCCAGCGTACAACTGCCAGTCACTGGGCGCTAGTGCAGTAAGCAGCCATCCACTTCCGACCCAGGCGCCCCAGACTACCAAAGTGCCTAAAATGGCACCTTTATTGTTACCGCTACCACCCACTATCAGCATTGCCCAGATCTGAAATGTCAGGATGGGGGCAAGATCTTGTGGACTTATGAATGCATAAAATGTTGCGTACAACGCACCCGATAAACCCATGATCATCGAGCCGATGACAAAAGCGGTTAGTCGAATTCCTGGTGGTGATTTACCCAGTGCGCGAGCAGCACGCTCATTCTCTCGTACAGCCCGCAGCAGTCTGCCAAACGGCGAACGCACTAGTGTTTCGAGAAAGATATAGACAATACTCAGGCACAGTACGACAAACCCCAGAAACAGAAGGTTGTAACCGAAGTTGGAATTCACCGCCTCTTCGAAAGGTCGCTCAAAGCCTCTCAGTCCTCTTGCACCGCCTAACAGGTACTCTGCATTTCTCACCAATGATTCCAGTGCTATGGCAACACCAAAAGTGGCGATAGCGAGATAGTCATGTCTAAGTTTTGTGGTGGCAATGCCAACGATCACCGCTAAAAGTCCGGACAGAGCGATGCCGCCAGCCAAAGCTATCGGGTAGGGTAGGCCAAAACCTCCGAGACCATCGATACGTTCGGGTCCTCCAAGTAATACCATGCCGTAGGCGCCAGCACCAAAGAATGCAACGATGCCACCATTGAACAGACCCGTAAATCCCCAATGCAGATTAAGACCTAAAACAGCGATGGCCAGAATGAATGCAATAGTCAGAAAGAAGGCCAGGTAGGAGATGATGCCAATCATTGTTTCTCTTCCCCGAACAGTCCGTTAGGTCGAATATAAAGAGCAAGCAATATGATTAGGAAAGGCACCGCTGGTTTGAAGCCGGTAGGGATAACCAGTAGTGCAAGGCTTCCGGCTAGACCTACAATCAATCCGCCCAGCGCCGCGCCGTAGATACTGCCGATTCCACCGACAATCGCAGCCGCAAACAAGGACAGGACCAGGTCACGTCCCATGACCGGGCTGAGCTGGTTGTCCAACGCATAGCAAACGCCTGCCAACGTCGCTAACGCACCGCCAATCAACCAGGCAAGTCGCACCATGGCGTCCAGGTTGATACCATTGATTTGCGCCAGCACCGGGTTTTCAGAGATCGCCTTTAACGCATAACCCGCTGACGTACGTGACATAAACAGATGCAAGCCAAGCATGACTAAAACAGTAATGCTTAATATAAACAGTTGATTTGCCTTGACC
>JBLIIE010000029.1:0-38486 GCA_047634635.1 Granulosicoccus sp.
ACCATTGTTAGTACTGGAAATTATAGAAAACAGGACCTAGCGTTTTATTGGTCTACCTCCAACGACCTATCTCATCTATTTGAACATAGCACTATAACTGCTGTTACGACATATAGCAGTAGTGATCAGATAAGACACCTTTCTAAAACCATCATGTGTGATGAATGGAGTGACTATCCATTCCACGAAGTGGATAAGATCCCTGCTCAAATAGCTCCTAAAAACTGGGGTTTGTACAACCTACAGGAAGCAACAATTGCATACGACACCGCAGAATTTGTGGTGCTCGACCGCTTAAATAAGCCAGTAATTAATCTTTGCAGTGCAAATTATCAGCATCTCTATTTCACGGAGATGTTTGGAGATCTGATTATCAATGAGCATGTCACTGATAATGGCGAGCATCGCACTGTTGAGCTAGAAGACGCAATCATGATTCAAGACCTCATTCGACAGCCCAATTTTTGTCATTGGTTACTAGACCAGTTGCCAAGGTTACGCCACCTTGAAGATTCTCAGAGCATAATTATGTACAAGCTGGCGCCATTCATGAAAAACATGCTCGAGATTATGGGCATAGATACAGGGCGAGTTTATGAATTAAAAGAGCGGGCAGTTGTTCGTGTTGGAAACTTGACTATGGAGTCCAGCATGGCTGTAGAATTTTGTCACCCATGCCAGCATGCTAATAGAGAGTTGATAAGCTATGTAGAAAATTCTCTTTCTTCACTTACGGTCGAAACCAAAAAGGATTCTATAAAAAGGAATATCTATTTATCAAGAAACAAATACGAAGGTCGTCGAATTTCCAATGAGTACGATTTGCTTAGTTTACTCGAAAAATATGAATTCCATACAGTCTATCCTGAGGAACTATCAGTACCAGAACAAATTGTTTTATTTAAGAATGCCGATGTAATCGTGTCCCCGCACGGTGCTAGCTTAGCGAACACCATATTTTGTGAGAACGTAACACTTGTCGAGATATTCAATCAGAATTATGGAACACCAACATTTTATTTAATCGCTAAGCTACTCGGTTTCGAGTACCAACATATCCTTGGTACAAACCCATTGTTATCAAGTGAAGAAAAGCAGAGGGTTGGACTTGCCAATCTTCAGTACGAGGACATGGAAGTTGACTTAGAAAAAATGGAGCAATGCTTAAGGAAAGTATTTCCACATAACCACAGTAAGAAAGTAAATCGAACTTTCGGTACTGTGTTTAAAGAATTATTTCTCCGTTTAAAGACCAAACTCAAATGACAATGTCTCACTCCACAGTTATCGTTCTCGGTATGCATCGTAGCGGTACTAGTGCACTGACAGGGACATTGGAAAAAGCTGGTTTACAGCTGGGTTCAGTGATTGAGGAGGCGTCAGATAATCTTAAGGGTAGCCGCGAATCGCGCGCCATTATGCTCTTACATGATGATATTCTTCAGCGTAATGGAGGTAGCTGGGATAGCCCTACTTCAAACCCTGAGTGGTCTCCAGTGCATCGTGCATTCCGGGATACTATTATTGAGACGCACAAAAATCATTCCTTATGGGGATTTAAAGACCCAAGAACAGTCCTCATGGTAGGCCCATGGTGTTCGGCCCTACCGTCTGCCACGTTGGTTGGTATTTTCAGACACCCTTTCGCCGTGGCACAATCATTGTTTAACAGAAGTGCAATGCCATACGAAAAAGCACTGGAGCTTTGGTCTCACTATAACCGCCATTTGCTCTGGCACCGGAATAATTTGGACCCCATGCCATTTCTTGAATTCTCAGACGACGGGACCCAATTTACTGACCAAGTTAAAAATCTGGTTCATGAACTAGGACTATCTATCGACGGGTTGGAATTTTTTGATAACTCACTAAAACAATCTAGTTACCCAAACCTTGAACATATTGAGCATGCAAGAACAGCACTTCAGTTGTACGATAAATTGCAGGAAGCGATCCACTGAAGTAGCTTCTGCATACCTCGACGAAAACGAAAACGAAAACGAAAACGAAGAATAAACGGAACAAGAACTTGGCTGAAAGATACACATTCGCCAGTTGACCCTGATGCGGCTTAGTGCCACAGTTCTATCTTTCTAAGAGTCATCGATTTCCCTCTTGAGCGATCTAACAGCCAAACCCCAATCTAGAGATTTGTCTGCATGGCGGACGCTGGCACGACTAAGCCCATTCCTGTCTCCTTACAAAAAAAGAGTAGCTGTAGCGGCGATTGCTCTTTTAGTTGCTGCGGCTGCCACTCTAGCTATACCAGCAGCATTCAGAATTCTGATCGATCAAGGTTTCACTCTCCCTGACACAAGTCTTACGGATTCATGGCAAGTCGATAAAGTATTCCTGCAATTATTAGTGGTTGCCTTAATATTGGCTGCCGCAACCTCCATACGCTTTTATTGTGTGTCGTGGTTAGGTGACAGAATTACAGCTGATCTTCGTAACGCCGTTTTCAGACAAGTCCTACATCAAGACCCTGAATTTTTCGAGACGTTAAGAACAGGGGAGGTTCAATCAAGACTATCCAGTGATACAACGTTAATTCAGTCACTTATTGGTTCGAGCATCTCATTAGGCCTGCGCAACTCCGTGTTATTTTTAGGCGCACTACTAATGATGGTTTGGTCCAGTCCGGCATTGGCCAGTATCATCGTCGGATTACTGGTTGTCGTAGTTTTACCAATTCTTATCATTGGTAGACGCGTACGTAAATTGTCCAGAGATAGCCAGGACAGGCTTGCTGACACCGGTGCATTGGCTAACGAAACCCTCAATGCCATGCAAACCGTGCAAAGTTATGTTCGTGAAGACATGGAAAGTAATCGCTACGCCGAAGCCACCAACACAGCATTTCACAGTGCTGTCAGACGAAATCGTAATCGTTCGTATTTAACGGCAATGGCAATCACATTGGTATTTGGTTCAATTGTGTTTGTATTGTGGCTCGGCGCACAAGCTGTTATTGACGATAGAATGTCAGCAGGGCTATTGACACAATTCATGCTTTACGCAGCACTTGTGGCAGGGTCAACGGGGGCATTGTCAGAAGTATTAGGTGACGTTCAACGGGCTGCTGGTGCAACCGAGCGTTTATTAGAATTACTCGACGCTGAGCCAAGTATTCGTTCGGGCAATGTATCGTTAGAGAAAATGCAGACGTCGACGATAGGGCATGGAGCCCAAGTTAAATTCAGTAATGTCTGTTTCAATTATCCAAGTAGACCGAGTGAAGCGGCTTTGTCAGATGTATCTTTTTCGCTAAACCCCGGAGAGACAGTTGCTTTGGTGGGCCCGTCGGGCGCGGGTAAAACAACAGTGCTTCAATTACTACTCCGATTTTATGACCCTGCTACCGGCTCAATATCTTTCGATGGCCACTCAATCGATTCGTTAAATCTTGACGCTTTAAGAGCCAGCATTGGTTTTGTGTCGCAAGACAGCGTCGTATTTTCAGACAATGTTGCTGCCAATTTGCGCTACGGTCGGCTCGACGCTAGCGATGATGAAGTGCGGCAAGCCGCAATAGATGCACAAGCTTTGGATTTTATAGAGAGACTCCCTGAAGGTTTCAATACCTACCTTGGTGAAAAAGGCGTCAGGTTATCTGGAGGACAACGACAACGACTATCCATTGCACGCGCGCTGTTGAAAAATCCTCCGTTACTCTTACTGGATGAAGCTACCAGCGCACTGGATGCAGAAAGTGAAAGAAAGGTGCAAATAGCATTGGACAGAGCGATGAGTCATAGAACCACGCTAGTCATTGCGCACCGACTGGCAACGATTGTCAATGCAGATACAATTTTGGTCTTGGACGAAGGTAATGTGGTGGAATCAGGCACACATAAAGAGCTGATTTCTCACGATGGTTTGTATGCAAGACTGGCATCAATGCAGTTTGGCCTTACAAAGTAGATGGCATATGTTGTATCTGCCGCTTATTTCCCGATGCAAAAACTTCCAAAAATTCGACCCAATAGATCATCACTATCAAATCGTCCAGTTATCTGATCAAGCGACTTTTGCGCAAACCGCAACTCTTCGGCAGCAAGCTCTGGCATCGTGGAATCTGTTAATCGTTGAATAGCCATATTAGTTGCCTGCCGTGCGTGACCTAATGCATCGAGATGTCTTCGGCGAGCACTGAACACCCCCTCCACCGAGCTGTCGTGTCCAGCAATCGACAAGAGATGTGCTTTCAGTCTTCCCATACCGTCTCCATGTTTTGCCGAGACACTTATAGTGGCATTAAATTTTTTCTGAACCTTATCAATTATGAATTGATCGACTGTGTCTGATTTGTTGATGATAATGGTCCGAGGTATTGCGTCATCAATATCTAGGAGCGGCATAACCGGGTCCTGAGCATCAATAAGCACCAATATATGATCAGCGCTTTTCATCTGCTCACGCGCGCGACGTATACCTTCCCGTTCCACAACATCATCGGTCGTTCTTAAACCAGCCGTATCCACGATATGCAGTGGAATTCCATCAATGGATATCTGCTCTCGCAACACATCCCTGGTGGTGCCTTCAATGTCTGTGACAATGGCTGCTTCTGAGCCTGCCAGCGAATTCAGTAAACTTGATTTTCCAGCATTGGTAACGCCTGCAATGACTATTGTTAAACCATCTCGCAGCCGCTGTCCCTGTTCGGCTTTGGCAAGTAAATCATCAAAGTCCAAGAGCAATTGAGCCGCTCGTAGTTTCAGAGCAGGCTCAGCTAGAAAGTCTATTTCCTCTTCACTGAAATCCAAGGCGGCTTCCAACCAAACCCGCAGTCCTATCAATTCTTCCTGAATCGAGGCTACTAGTAATGAAAATTCACCACTCATGGATCTGACCGCAGCTTGTGCTGCAGCCACGCTACTGCTGTCAATCAAATCACTGATTGCTTCAGCTTGCGCAAGATCCATTTTGTCATTCAGAAAAGCTCTTTCTGAAAACTCGCCAGGGTTAGCTGGTCTGGCACCTAGTTCAAGTACTCGCTGCATGATTAGATCGAGCACTACCGCGCCACCGTGACCCTGCAGTTCTAGAACATGTTCACCAGTGAACGAATGTGGAGCTTCGAATAGCAGCGCGATACCTTCATCGATTGTCGAATCGCTGTTATCAACGAACGGCAGGTAAGCAGCCTTTCTGGGGGTCAGCGACTCCAGGCAAATTTGTCGGGCAATCTGTGGAACCAGACTGCCACTGACACGAACGATGCCAACACCAGCCCGCCCTGCTCCACTGGCAATCGCTGCAATCGTATCCGCGTGGTCGTCACTCATCGGACGTCGACAAGTGAAACCATTGGATCAACTCTTTTTTAGATTAGGCTTTTTGCTAGCCTTAGTGCTGTCTGCAAGTACATGACGCGTAATGTAGTACTGCTGAGCAATGGACAATGAGTTATTCACTACCCAATATAGTACGAGTCCTGCCGGGAAGAAGGCAAAGAAAATACCGAAAATCAATGGCAAGAACTGAAACACCTTGGCCTGTATCGGGTCGACAGGTGCTGGATTCAGCTTCTGCTGAAAGTACATGGTTGCAGCCATGATGATGGGCAGAATAAAAAATGGATCCTTTATGGATAGGTCTTGTATCCACAGCATGAATGGAGCTTGTCGTAACTCTACACTTTCCATTAATGTCCAGTACAAGGCGATGAACACAGGCATCTGAATGATCATGGGTAGACAACCACCTAACGGATTTACCTTCTCTTTTTTGTACAGCTCCATGGTCGCCTGGCCCATCTTGGCGCGATCATCACCATGTCTTTCTTTTAACGATGCAAGTTTGGGTTGCAACAATTTCATCCTGGCCATGGATCGGTAGCTGGCTTCAGAGAGCTTGTAAAATACCGCTTTAATAACAAACGTGGTGAAGACTATTGCCCAGCCCCAATTTCCCACGAACCCATGGATGGTTTTTAGTAACCAGAACAATGGCTGAGCGATGATAGTCAGCCAGCCGAAGTCGACCGTCAATTCTAGATGGGGTGCCGCTGCTGCAAGGTCATCCTGAATCTTGGGACCAATATAGGCTTTGGTTGAAAAAGATCCTTGAGCTCCAGCTGGAATTACCTGACTGGCAGATACCATACCGATCATGTATCGATTTTCCTGAGCAAGGTAACGACTGTAGGCCGTGTTCTGTTCCCCTGCCTGAGGAATCCAGGCAGTTGCAAAGTAATGTTGAATCATGGCTACCCATCCATCAGTAACGCTCACATTCAGATCTTCGTCTTCCATATCACCAAAAGATATTTTCGTGTAACGATCTTCTTCGTTACTGACAACAGCGCCAATATAGGTGTTCATGAACTGCTGCTTTTCGTCTTTAGTGTCCGGCTTACGCTTTAACTGTCGATATTGGTTGACCGTCCAATCAGCACCTGATCCGTTGGAAATATCGTAAGCAACATCAACTTCATATTTGCTTCTGTAGAACGTCAATGTTTTGGTAACGGTAATACCTGAATCTGACTTCCAGATAAAGGGCACCGCAATAGAATCCTGACCATCAACCAAGGTGTAACTCTCAGCTTCCGGAGTCATTAACTCGCGGTGAGTAGGGGCGCTTTCGTTGGCCCTTCCCTGCAAGCCAGACTCAACTACGAGATAATGGAGTGGATCATCACTGACCAGTTGAAAAGGGGTGTCCTGATCTTCTATAGAGACCGGATAGTCGAGTAAATCTACGCGAGCAATGGTTGCGCCTCGAGTACTGATCGCGATATCCATAATGTCAGTACTAACAGACACTGTCGGGTATTGAACCGAATTCTCGTTAGCAGATTGAGTCACTACCGATCCAGCGACAGCGTCGGGTAAGTCTGCTGCGTTGCTGGAAGAAGAGGAAACCGCAGGCGAACCACCAACAGCTGTGGCCCCAGGAACATCAATAGACGTTTGGGTTACTGGCACTGGTGCGTGGTAGTCCTGTAGCCAGGTCTGATAAATAATCAGACTCAAGAATCCGAACGCGAGGTACAACAGCAGTCGTTGGGTTTCCATTAATTCTTAATCGGGTCTGTTGGGTGGGTGGGTGTAACCGCGGTTGTTGCAGGAGTTTTCTGCAACGTGCGACATGAAGCCTGTTTACACGTGAGCGTCTTGTCCACAGTTTGAACGTCTTTTAGCGGCACTGGGTCGAATCCACCAGGGTGAAAAGGATGACATTTACAAATACGTCGAGTTGCTAACCAACCACCACGCAATGCTCCGTGTGATTCAATTGCTTCGAATGCATACGCTGAGCAACTTGGAATGAACCGACACCGTGGAGGCAAAAGCGGGCTTACCCAACGTCTATAAAAAGCGATTAGCCGGAGCATCTTTTATTATCGCCTGTTTTCGACTTGCGTGCTTAAGCATGCAACAGGAAAAGTGGTCACTTTTCCTACCGACGCGTCTTTTATTTCTCTGTGTGCTTGGCAATTATCTTGCGGCATAACGAATCCATGGATTGCCTGAGTCCCGAAGAGGACTCCTTCGTAGCCGCGTCTCGGTTCATTACAACCAATTGCAGTCCGGAGAACTGATGCTGATGGGCACGAAAAGATTCTCTGGCAATTCGCTTTATTTTATTTCGATCAACTGCCCGCCTAGCCCGCTTCTTGGCAATTGCAAGTCCCAGCCTTGAGGAAATGCTTTTGTCAGTGTGAACCAGGATTGTCCAATATTTATCTGAAAACCGTTGGTTTTTTTTAAAAACGCATGCGTAATCAGCAGCAGTTAGTAACCGTGCAGATCGTGGAAACGCATTACCCTCGCGCAGTGCGAGGGTTATTGCTTCAGACGTTGGATCGGAGTGATCAGACTGACAAGCGGTGAGTTTGATGACCGCCGAGTCAGCTGGACACATTAGGCGCTGAGGCGCGCCCTGCCTTTACGACGACGGGAGGCAAGTACTGCACGACCACCCCGTGTTGCCTTGCGAGCACGAAATCCATGGGTGCGAGCGCGCTTAATTTTGCTCGGTTGATACGTTCTTTTCATGTCAGCTGTACTCAATTGCAGCGCTGTAGGCTGCGCGTGTCTTTAACGAACCGACAATATTAATCTTTCACTTTGTCAACGTCAAGGTGTATTCAGTACAAAAATTCAATTTGGATGCCCGAATAACACATTATATGAGAATCCTTGAGTAAATTCGGTCATTATTTGGATTGAACATTAGTGGCTTATTCGCGTAAAGTCACTATCCCGCAATCGTGCTTAAGTGCCCACTGCACTCGACGTTAATTATATGATTGTATTAATTCGGAGATATTGCTGTTGAGAGCACCACTATGGGATCGCTGTCTGACTCAGCTTGAAGCCGAATTGTCAGACCAGCAATTAAATACCTGGATTAGACCTTTACAAGCTCAACACATCAATGAGCAGTTGCGCATCATGGCGCCCAACCGATTCGTACTGGATATGGTGCAAAGCAGCTTCCGTGCACGAATCCAGGAGATCGCCACTGCGATAAGTGCTCCAGACGCCGTCGATGTCGTGTTGGTCATCGGCTCAGAATTGTTGACCCCTTCGGTTAACCCTAATGCAAGAGTCACTTCAGCTCAACAACCCAGCTCCAGAACCTGGTCAGACGTCAATAGTTATCGGACTTCAGGAGTCTCTGCAGCCCCTGCGCATTCCCAGATTGCTAAAAGCGTACCAGCTCACCAAAGCAACCTAAAACCACAATTCAGCTTCAATACGCTGGTTGAAGGTAAAAGTAACCAGCTAGGAAGAGCCGCAGCGTTACAAATAGGCGGAAGCCCTGGCACCGCTTACAACCCATACCTTATTTATGGTGCTTCTGGATTAGGTAAAACGCACCTGATGCAGGCAATTGGCAATGAAATCGTAGCCAACAACCCTGATGCCCGCGTTTTGTACATTAACTCAGAGCGATACGTTGCTGAAATGGTCAGCGCTCTACAACATGGCAAAATGCACGAGTTCAAGGCCTTTTATCGTGGATTAGATGCCCTGCTCATTGATGATGTTCAATTTTTCGCAGGAAAAGATCAAACCCAAGAAGAATTTTTCCATAACTTCAATGCGCTATTTGAAGGAAACCAACAGATCGTTCTCACATGCGATCGTTACCCTAAAGAAGTCAATGGATTAGAGGAACGCTTAAAGACTCGTTTCGGCTGGGGACTATCGGTCGCCGTTGAACCACCAGAACTTGAAATGCGTGTAGCAATACTCAACAGCAAAGCTGAGCAAAATGGAATCACGCTTCCCTCAGAGGTGAGTTTTTTCGTCGCTAAGCGTATTCGCAGTAACGTCCGCGAGCTAGAAGGTGCACTCAAACGCATCATCGCGCACTCACAATTAATAGGCACACCCATTACTTTAGAATTCGCAAAGGAGGCGTTAGCCGATCTCCTAGCCGTACAAGCAAAATCCGTTACGATCGAGAATATCCAGAAAACAGTCGCCGAGTACTATAAGATCCGATTATCAGACTTGTCTGGCAAATCACGTACGCGATCAGTGGCACGCCCTAGACAGCTCGCAATGGCTTTAGCAAAAGAACTTACCAGTAAGAGTTTGCCAGAAATAGGTAAAGTATTTGGTGGTCGTGATCACACGACTGTTCTGCACGCCTGTCGAAAAATTAAGGAACTTCGCGAGTCAGATGATGGCATACGCGAAGATTACAGCAATCTTATGAGGACATTATCGAGTTAGTCGATGTCCAGTGACACTGCAATTCATTAGTGTAAAACTCTGTGGATAACAATGTGCGCTTATGTGTATGAAAACGCACACGAGGACTTACCCACATTCCATACACAGGTTAAGCTTGTTAATTCATACCAGTTATACAGACTGATAAATCTTTGTATGTAATTGATTAATATGGAATTAATCGACTTATCCTCAGAGTTAGCCTTCAGTAGTAGTAATAATAAACATATAGATAAATAAACAAACCTTTTTAAACACCTATGAAATTCAGTGCACAACGAGAGACATTGCTGACACCCCTCCAACATGTAGTCGGTGCAGTCGAGCGACGTCAAACCACTCCCATACTCGGAAATGTTTTGATGCACGCAGATGACGGGTATTTAACGTTAACGGCCTCTGACTCGGAAATAGAAATGCAAGCTCGGATAGAGATGCATGTTGATCAGCCAGGAACCACGACAGTTCCAGCAAGAAAGTTGCTGGAGATTTGCAAACACCTTCCTGATTCAGCCAGAATAGAATTTGACGCATCTGGAGATAAAGTCGTTTTCAAGTCAGGTAGAAGTAAATTTACGTTAGCTACCCTACCGGCAGACGAGTTTCCTCAAGTAGCAGAACTAGACTCTCCACAAAAAGTTATTTTGCCAGCAAACGTCTTACATACTTGCATCCGAAACACAGCTTTTTCAATGGCTCAACAGGATGTTCGCTTCTACTTGAACGGAATGTTGCTTGAGATTGGGGCTGATCGATTATCGTGTGTAGCGACAGATGGTCATCGATTAGCCTATGCGCAATGTGATACCGACGCAGAGCCAGAAACTCCCGTAAGGGCGATAATTCCCAGAAAAAGTATCGGTGAGCTCCAACGTTTGTTAGGCAGTGTGGATGCGTCAGAACCTGTCACTTTGTTAGTAACATCGCAGCATTTGCAGATACAAGTTGGTGGAGTCCGTTTAAGTACAAAACTAATAGATGGGCGTTTTCCCGATTACAACCGCGTCATTCCTATCGATGGAAATAAGGAATTGTTAATTGATTGCAAGATGTTAAAGCAGTCACTGACCCGTGCTTCGGTTCTATCTAACGAGAAATACAGGGGAGTAAGAATTGCGTTACAAACTGGCATGCTGACTATTTCCAGTAATAACCCAGATCAGGAAGAAGCCATTGATGAGCTGGAGGTCGATTACTCTGGAGAATCTGCTGAAATTGGATTTAACGTTACCTATCTGTTAGATGTATTAAATTCTCTGGAAACAGAAAACGCCAGAATATTAATAAAAGACGGTAACAGTAGTGCGTTGATCACGTCTGAAACGTCAAGCGACAGCAAATACGTTGTCATGCCAATGCGTCTGTGATTCTGACCAAGCTCGATATAACCAGCTTCCGAAATATTGACACGGTATCGCTGGTTCCTCACCCAAGTCTTAATCTAATCACAGGTGACAATGGATCAGGTAAAAGCTCAGTACTTGAGTCCATACAATGTTTATCCACGGGACATTCTTTTAGAACACGTAAAGCCCGCGAGTTAATTCGTAAATCCTCTGATGCCTTTACAGTTACCGCCCTATTCCACGATCCCAACACGGCAAGAGACCACAGAGCTGGTTTAAAAAGACAACGTGATGGAACTGTAGAGCTAAGGCTCGACTTTGAGGAAATGAATCGCATTGCAGAGGTTACTCGCCTCCTCCCAGTGAAATCGCTCACTCCAGATAGCCATAAGCTTATTCAGGATGGTCCAGACGAGCGACGTTCATTTTTAGATTGGGGTGTGTTTCACGTGGAACCTACGTTCTTCTCAATTTGGCAGCAATTCAAGCGGTCACTCTCTCAGCGTAATCAACTATTACGAGTCCACGCGTCATTATCTGAATTGAATTCTTGGGACTCTTTGTTCCTTGAGTCAGCGAATCAAATAGATGAATTCCGAAAATCATATGTTGAATCTCTGGCCGTCGCTCTACAAAAAAGAATAATTAGTATGGACTCTAGGTTCCACGTGGAACTGAACTACAGATCAGGCTGGACTTCAGAGTTCCCACTGAGTGAACTACTTGTACGAAACATCGACTATCACCGACGGATGAAAACTACAACTGATGGTCCACACAGAGCCGAAATGGTGATGTTGACCAACGAAGTACCTGCCAAACAGATGCTATCTCGTGGCGAACAAAAGGTTCTTGTCTATCTTTTGCATCTTGCACAACTCGACCTTCTTAACGAGAAATCAAATCGCCAAGCGGTTGTACTTTGCGATGATTTGACTTCTGAGTTAGACACAGAACACTCCCAACAACTGGTCCAGCAGTTAGTTGATTTAAAGGGGCAGATATTCGTGACGGGTGTAGATCTCAGTGTGCTTCAATCGCAGAAACATGAAAGATTTAACATGATCAACGGAGATGCTGAAAAGGTAGTATAATTGAAGGGTTACGCTAAATAGATTGATAGAATGAGCGATACCCCCAGCTACGATTCCTCGAATATCAAAGTCCTGAAAGGACTGGATGCAGTCCGCAAAAGGCCAGGTATGTACATCGGTGATACCGATGATGGCACCGGACTTCACCATATGGTTTTTGAGGTTGTTGATAATTCCATTGATGAAGCCTTGGCAGGTCACTGCTCAGCCATCAATGTCACCATACACGTCGATGAGTCAGTCAGTGTGTCTGACGACGGACGAGGAATTCCTGTGGATATCCACAAGGAAGAAGGGCGCTCTGCGGCAGAAGTGATCATGACGGTACTGCACGCTGGCGGTAAATTCGATGATAATTCCTACAAGGTATCCGGTGGTTTACACGGAGTAGGGATCTCGGTGGTAAATGCACTCAGCGAATGGCTCAAATTGACAATTCACCGAGATGGATATGTCCATACGCAGGAATACAGAGACAGCAAGCCGGTAGCAGATCTTGAAATAGGTGAAGAAACCGATAAAACTGGATCAATGATTCATTTTAAACCCAGTGCAGATACGTTCACTAACATCCTGTTTGTTTACGAAATACTGTCAAAACGACTACGTGAGTTGTCGTTCCTGAACAGTGGTGTTCGGATCATACTCACTGATGAAAGAACAGATCAAACAGACACATTCGAAGCCGAAGGGGGCATCAGAGCTTTTGTAGAGCACCTCAACCGTAAGAAAAGTTCGATACATTCAACTGTTATCCATTCCCTGGGTACTAAAGACGATGTATCTGTAGAAATCGCATTGCAGTGGACAGAAACATATCAGGAAAATATTTTCTGTTTCACCAACAATATCCCGCAGCGAGATGGTGGAACTCACTTAGCGGGTTTTAGATCAGCGATGACTCGAACACTGAACCAGTATATGGAAAAAAGTGGTGCGAGCGCCAAAGCAAAGATATCAGCCAGCGGTGATGACGCGAGAGAAGGCTTGACCGCTGTTTTGTCAGTAAAGGTTCCAGATCCAAAATTCTCTTCGCAAACTAAAGATAAGCTAGTCTCGTCAGAAGTGAAAGGTATTGTTGAATCTGTACTTGGCGAATTTATGACCGATTTTCTAGCAGAAAATCCGACTGAAGCCAGATTGATAACAGCCAAGATTATTGACGCAGCTAGAGCTAGAGAAGCGGCACGAAAAGCACGTGAAATGACGCGCCGAAAGGGGGCTCTGGATATTGCAGGTTTGCCTGGCAAACTAGCAGATTGCCAGGAAAAGGATCCAGCGAAATCTGAAATTTATCTGGTGGAAGGGGATTCTGCAGGTGGGTCTGCGAAACAAGGTCGTGATCGCCGTAGGCAGGCGATCCTACCGCTGAAAGGCAAAATACTCAATGTAGAAAAAGCACGCTTCGATAAAATGCTGCAAAGTGCTGAAGTAGGGACTCTGATTACCGCATTGGGCTGTGGAATCGGTCGCGACGAATTTGATATCGACAAATTGCGATATCACTATATCGTGATCATGACGGATGCTGATGTTGATGGTTCGCACATTCGCACTTTGCTGTTGACGTTTTTCTATCGTCAAATGCCAGAACTCATTCGCCGTGGCCATATCTATATTGCTCAGCCGCCACTGTACAAAATAAAGAAAGGTAAACAGGAACGCTACGTCAAAGATGATGCAGAGTTAAATGCTTACCTGTTGCAGTTGGCGCTTGATGGTGCTCGATTGCATGTCAACAGAGATGCACCCACTATCAGTGAAACAGGCTTTGAGTCTCTAGCGCAGGAATACATGCGCATTGGCTTGCTGATGAATCGCATGCAACGTCGTTTCAATAGAGATGTACTTGAAGCGATGGTCAATCAGGCGCCACTACTCGAAGAAAATTTAGGTAGTGCCGATATAGTGGGAGCATACGCGCAGGAACTTGTCATCACTCTGAATACCAACCTGTCTGCTACCTCTCAGTACGTAGCGTCATCCACAGAGCTGGATGGCCTGCATGGTATTCAGCTGGTTCGCCGAGTTCATGGTAATGACAAGGAAATATTCCTAGACCCAGGATTTTTTAGATCAGCAGATTACCGAAGTCTTGCAACACTTGCGATGAAATTAGTAGACATGTTGGGGCATGGAGCCTACGTTGCGAGAGGAGAGCGAGAGCATCCTGTGCAAACGTTTAAAGAAGCGATGGATTGGCTAATTAGTGAATCTAAACGTGGGTTATATATACAGCGCTATAAGGGATTGGGTGAGATGAATCCGAGTCAGTTATGGGAAACAACTATGGATCCAGAGGCACGAAGAATGCTTCAAGTGAATATTGAGGATGCGATAGCAGCTGATGACGTCTTCGACACTTTGATGGGTGATCAAGTAGAGCCAAGACGTGAATTCATCGAAAAAAATGCGTTGTTAGTGTCTAACCTCGACGTTTAACTGATTCCAGATTTATTGACCCAAGTCAGCATATCAATCCGATGTATTGAGCCCTGTAGGCTCACTTGGCACTTTTGGACAGTGAACAGTTTTTGTTTGGTTCACGTACACAGTATTCTTTCCAGGATTACAGCCACTTATGTCTGACTTATTAATCCCACGTCCAAACTTTTCGTCTATTCAAATTGAATTGATTGAATCAACATTGGATGCTCTGTTAGCAGATTGCCGTACCGTAGTTGCTACAGTCGCCTCACAGAGCTCCCCCACCTGGCAAACTCTTATGCAACCGTTGGGCGAGGTGCACAATGCATTGAGTTTGTTCTGGTCGCCAGTGAGTCATCTGAATTCAGTTATGAACAACGATGAACTTCGTCAAGTGTACAAGCAATGTCTACCAAAATTGAGCAGCTATTACACTGAGCTAGGGCAAAATTCTAATTTATATAATGCAACACTGTCCCTTAAGAGGGGTGGGTCTTTTAACAAACTTCTAGCTGAGCAACAACGTCAGGTTGAGCAAGATTTGCGAGATTTTGAGTTAGGTGGGGTCTCACTGAACGATGCGGCAAAGATTAGATTTGGAGAAATATCCCTTGAACTATCCAAGCTGACAACGGAGTTCTCAGACAATGTGCTTGATGCAACCAACGCTTGGGATAAAACACTTTTAGACAGAAAAAGTCTGGAGGGTCTACCCGAGTCTGCCATTGCAGCAGCGCGTCAACGCGCAGTTTCCAAAGACAAGACAGGGTATCTGTTGAACTTGGAGTTTCCCTGCTACATGGCCGTCATGATGTTTGCCAACAATAGAGCATTACGACAGGAGATATACACAGCGTTTGCCACCAGAGCGTCACGGGAAGGCCCAGGTTCAGCTAAGTTTGACAACACCGACAAAATCGAAATGATACTGAAACTGCGTGCTGAAAAGGCAGCGTTGTTAGGGTTTGATTCATATGCTGATCTTTCTGTTGTTCCGAAAATGGTTGAGTCCCCACAGCAAGTGTTGGATTTCCTCAACGACCTATCTGAAAAAGCAGTGCCTATGGCTCGCGCAGAGTTTGCGGCACTTGC
Source organism: Granulosicoccus sp. (assembly GCA_047634635.1). Taxonomy (GTDB): domain Bacteria; phylum Pseudomonadota; class Gammaproteobacteria; order Granulosicoccales; family Granulosicoccaceae; genus Granulosicoccus. The sequence continues at coordinate 15,661 of JBLIIE010000029.1, forward strand.
AGCATTCTCTAATGAGCATCTTGATATTAGTGATCTAGCTGCCTGGGATATAGCTTATGCCAGTGATCGTTTAAAAAAACAGCAACATGATGTATCCGACGAAGAGCTCAAACCTTATTTTCCAGTAGATAAGGCAATCCCTGGCATGTTTGCCGTTGTGGGTAAATTATTTGGTCTGAATATCGCGCCCATAGACAATGTCGATGTGTATCACCCAGATGTGCGTTTATATAGCATCACGGACGAGCAGGGCAGAGCACGTGGTGAGTTCTATATGGACAACTATGCCCGTGAGAACAAACGGGGTGGTGCATGGATGGACGTGTGCGCTACTCGACAGAGATTGGGGCAGAATGTTCAACAACCCATAGCATACCTGACGTGCAATCTGACACCACCAGTAGGTGACGATCCGGCACTTTTGACGCATATGGAAGTGACGACCTTATTCCACGAATTCGGCCATGGCTTGCACCACATGCTGACCCAAGTGGAAACCGCGGGTGTCTCTGGTATAAATGGTGTGGAATGGGATGCAGTGGAATTACCCAGCCAATTCCTGGAAAATTGGTGCTGGGAGCGGGAGTCCATTGATTTGATTAGTGGGCATTACAAAACGGGTGAGCCTCTGCCAGATGATCTGCTGCAAAAAATGCGTAATGCAAGAAATTTCCAATCTGCCATGCAACTTGTTCGGCAGCTTGAATTCTCATTGTTTGATATGCAATTGCATTTGCTGGCCACTGCTGAAAAGTCTCCTGATGTGCAAGCCACGCTCAATGAAATCCGGAACGCGGTAGCTGCCATTCCAACGCCAGGTTTTAATCGTTTTCAAACTAGCTTTTCACATATATTCGCCGGTGGCTACAGTGCGGGTTATTTCAGTTACAAATGGGCGGAGGTGTTGTCAGCTGATGCGTTTTCCCGCTTCGAGGAAGAGGGTATTTTTAACGAATCGACAGGACGTTCATTTTTGCAAAATATACTGGAAGTAGGTGGTTCGCGTGACGCCATGAGCTCGTTTAAGGCCTTTCGCGGACGTGAACCACAGGTTGATGCGCTGTTACGACACTCTGGTCTTGTCGCCTGACTTAACGATAATCTGACTCATGAAATACCGTGACCTCCGTGATTTTATCGCAGGGCTAGAAGCCAAAGGTGAGCTGATTCGTATCAGCGAGCCGGTTGATCCCAAATTAGAAATCACAGAGATCTGTGATCGGACGCTGCGCAATAAAGGGCCGGCTATTCTGTTTGAAAATCCGGTGGGCAGTGATATACCGCTTCTGGGTAACTTGTTTGGAACACCGGAACGTGTTGCTTATGGAATGGGCGAGGATTCTGTCGAGGCCTTGCGCGAGGTGGGCAAGTTGCTGGCATTCCTGAAAGAACCCGATCCACCGAAAGGATTAAAAGATGCTTGGAATACCCTCCCCATCTTCAAAAAGGTGCTCGATATGGCGCCCAAAACTACTCGCTCACCTTCCTGTCAGCAGGAGACCTGGGATAGCGTCGATTTAAGTAGGCTTCCAGTACAGACATGTTGGCCGGGAGACGCAGGGCCTTTAATAACCTGGGGTTTGGTCATTACCAAGGGTCCGCACAAAAAACGTCAAAATATGGGTATTTATCGTCAACAGGTCATTGGGCCGAATAAAACGATTATGCGTTGGTTGAGTCATCGTGGCGGTGCTCTGGATTTTAGAGAATGGCAGCAAACCCACCCTGGCGAGCCGTTTCCTGTCGCTGTAGTGTTAGGTGCGGACCCTGCAACTATTCTTGCTGCGGTGACGCCGGTACCTGACTCCTTGTCAGAGCATGCCTTCGCAGGCTTGTTGCGAGGTGAGCGAACCCTGCTGGCGAAGGCTAAACTATCAGATCTGCAGGTGCCAGCTTCAGCAGAATTTGTACTTGAAGGTTATTTGTATCCAGATGAGATGGCACCAGAAGGTCCATTTGGCGATCACACCGGTTATTACAATGAGGTTGACGAATTCCCGGTATTCACAATTGAAAAGGTAACCCACCGGACTAACCCTATTTATCACTCGACCTACACCGGTCGACCGCCGGACGAGCCGGCAATTTTAGGTGTCGCCTTAAACGAAGTATTCGTGCCCATCCTGCAAAAACAGTTTCCAGAAATAACCGATTTCTATTTACCACCGGAAGGTTGTTCCTACCGGATGGCGGTAGTGAGCATGAAGAAGCAATATCCGGGTCATGCCAAACGCGTGATGATGGGTGTGTGGTCGTTTTTACGGCAATTTATGTACACGAAATTTGTGATTGTGGTTGATGATGATATCAATGCGCGATCGTGGGAGGATGTCATTTGGGCAATTACAACCCGAATGGATCCCAGTCGTGATACGACACTTATCGAGAATACGCCTATCGACTATCTGGATTTTGCATCACCAGTATCGGGTTTAGGATCGAAAATGGGTATGGATGCTACTAATAAATTGCCAGGTGAAACTGATCGGGAGTGGGGCGAGCCCATTCAAATGTCTGATTCAGTCAAACAACGCGTTGATGAGCTCTGGCCTAAGCTCGGCTTGTAACCGAGTTTTAAGCAGTAGCTGTAGTATCAAGATCAATAAAGTTGGCATAATGGCTGAGTCGTACCGTGTCTATATCGACTAATCGGGCAGCCATCTCCCGAGCTGGCAGAGGTTTGGAAAAATAATAGCCCTGATAACTCTCACACCCTTGCTCTAGAAGCAGTGGAAAGACACCAGCGTCTTCCACTCCCTCTGCTATGACTCTGATGCCTAGCGTGTTGGCCAAAGCGATAATACTTTTTACAATCGATGTGGCGTGCGGGTTACGAGCAATATCGGCAATGAATGATCTATCAATCTTTAGATGATCCAGAGGTAACTGACTTAAGTAGGCTAAAGATGAATATCCGGTTCCAAAATCATCTAATGATATTTGCACGCCCAAACGTTTCAGGTGATGGATGATATCGGTTTCAATAGTCTCGACCATAGCGGATTCTGTGATTTCCAGAATCAAGCTGTCCGGACGCATGCAGTGTTTTTTCAAAATAGCCTCTACCCGGGCTGCAAATCCCGGCATACCCAACTGACGCACAGAGACGTTAACTGACATGGTTGTCGCCGGACTGATTAAACCCTTTTTAAGCCAAATGCGGTGCTGGCCACAGGCTTGACTTAATGCCCATTCACCCAGTTCACCGATTAAACCGGTTTCTTCGAGTACATCAATGAACACGGCGGGGCTGATGTTTTCCCCAGAAGTTTGTGGCCAGCGTAGTAAAGCTTCAAAACCTAATATGTGTTGCTCTTTGATCAACACTTGAGGCTGATAATATAATTCAAAATCTTGTCGGTCGACAGCTCGTCTTAAACTGGTTAGTAGTGCCGACTTATCCTTCTGCCCCTGATCCAACTCAGGACTAAATACAACATGCCTGGAACGACCAGAAGACTTGGCTCGCTGTAAGGCGACGTCGGCTTGCTTGATCAGGGAATTCGCATCATCTTCGTTAGTTTGAGGTTCACCCGAAAGCGTAGCAATGCCGATGCTGGTTGAGAGGATCACTTCTTCTTTTTTTAACTGAAACGGATCCTTCAATGCTTCGACGATACTGATGGCCACACTCTGTACATCAGTCACATGGTTCAGGGTCGTGAGAAGCACTGTGAATTGATCACCACCAAATCGAGCAACAGAGTCGTGATCTCTTACCGTTTGTTGAATTCTTTGTGCGACTTGCTGTAGGAGTTCATCACCTGTGTCGTGTCCCCAGCTATCGTTTATCGATTTAAACCCATCCAATCCAATAATCAGTAATGCCACAGGGTTGTTCGGTAGGCGTGTGTCCACTGATCGATTCAGATGTCTGAGAAAGCTTTCTCGATTGTCCAGTCCGGTTAATTGATCCTTGTGGGATATCTGCTTTAATCGGCTTTCAGCTAAATGCTGATCAGTAATATCAGCTATCACAATCAGGCAACCTGTATGTAGACCTAATTCGTCCATTAGGCAGGTGGCGTTAACACACACAAAGAGCGGTTGTTGCCCGGATGAATTTAACCTGGCAGTACAACGGTAGCTGTCACCAATTTTTAACGCTGCGTGTATGTCTTTCAGTGTTTGAGCTCTGTCCTGCTCATGTAGCGCGTCTACCCACCCACAGCCCAAAGTGTCTTCAACGGACAAACCACTTAACTCGCACCATAGCTCATTAGCGAACTCACAGGTCCATTCCTGGTTGAGTTTCACAATGCCGACAGGGGCGATTTTGCACAACGTTTCGTATTGGACAATCGTATCCTGCAGACCCCTGATGGACTGAATTCGATCAGTCACGTCATGGACCACCATAGTGGTGTAGACATCGTCACCGATGCTCGTATGAAATACGGCCATTTCCACAGCGAATTCCTGACCACTGGCACGAATGGCTTTTATATCTTTCAGGTGCATAGGGCGAATATCAGTGCCCTGCTGCGACCCCAAGAATCTTTCAGCCTGATCAAGCACGTTGGTTAATACATCCGAGGGGATAAAGTTGTTGAACGATGATCCCATTGCGACATCACTGTTGATGCCGAACATGCGTTCGCTTGCTGGATTAAACGCCGTAATGATTGCGTATTCATCGATGGTGATAACACCGTCAAATGTAGTGTCGAGCAAGGTCACGAGCTGCCGACTCGTCTGTCCAATATCAGCAATAACATTGCTGATACCTTGATTGACGATACTGTTGAGGTGAATGCGGATGAAGGCATCAAGCATTGTCTGAAGACGATTGACGAGTATCAAATCAAAGGGCTGTTCAGCATTCGCTAAGAAAAGCAGAGAGCTAACGTGTGACTTTTCACGGATGGGTAGCAGAACAAAGGAGCGGACACGTGGATGGCAGCTGGGTAAATTAGCACTCAGCATGCGAGCAGCTTCATTGCTGAACGATGCTTTCATGGATTTAATAACATTCCCGGTTAAAGAATCGGGAATACGATTGAGTATAGCGTCGTGTTGTCTGGAGATACTCCCATTGAATTCGCGGGAGACCACAGCGTTTAGGGAGAGCGATCCTTCAGGTTCGACTCGCAACACGCAGCCGTATTGTGCGTGAGTGACATTCAACGCCTCAATGATCAGTTCTTCGCTGAGCTCGCGCATGGACAATCCGCTTGCAACTCGGTCACCGATCCGTTCCAAGAAACGGCCCTGTATATTGTCGACTGCTTGTCGCGCTTCATCGTCGGCGCGCTTTTCAGTGCCCGTCTCGCTCACCCTGTTTCTACTTCCTCAACGTGTTGACAACTTTAATAGACCGTCTTTACCACAACTTTCGATCAAGCTAAGTTGTGTTGGTCTTGATTCAGATTCATTAGTGTAGTGCACGGATTATTTTGTGCAGGTGCGAAACACGTATTATTCAAAGACTTGTGACGTATTTATGTCTCAAGACCAGACCACATTGCTATCGCTTAGACAACCACAACTTTACTTGTTCCAGCTGACCTTCGTCCCCTGCGCTTCTTGCTACCAACGCCAGTTGCTCGAATCCCATGGACTGAGCCAACGTCGCCGTGCGCTCACTGTTAACAACAATAGGCAGCTTACTAAGCGTATCCCAATGATTGACTGCCAGAATTTTCAGATTTTGCAAAGCTTCGTTACTAGTAATACTGATGATCTCTGGGGCAGAATTCTGCATGAGCTCGGCAACACTTTCGGGGCTTATCGCTGGTAAGCATCGCTGGTAAACATCAAGACCCTGCACAGCCCAACCAAGTTTTCTTAAATGATCGGCGATTAAAGTCCGCCCGCCCAAGCCTTTGACGATCAGTAACTTTTGAGGGGGTAGGCTTTCTAGTTGCTGCAGGTAAGATTCGCTGGTGTAGGGCGACTTTGGTGTCAATTTTACGGACTGATTCAAGGCAACCAATGCAGCGGTGGTCGCTGGGCCTATCGCGTTCACCACTGTGCCTGGCCATGGAAGGGGGTAGGTGTGGTGTGCATGAAGCACGGCGTTTTTGCTAGTGAATAAAACGCTATCAGTCTGATTAAGCAATTCTGCAGATAACTGATCGTCAAACAGTGGTTCAATGGCAAGACAGGGCAGGTGAGCCACCCGAAAACCTAGCATCCTGCAGCTTGCCGCAAATGTTTGTTGCTGACCCATGGGGCGAGTTATCAGAATAGTGGTTAACGGCTTGCTCATGATTTTTCAGTATGATGTCCTTGAAACTAACCCTGCAGGCAACATGCACAGGTCTTGGATGACGTTAGCAGGTGTGGTTACATCAAATTACCTGCTTGAGGGTTGGCGCCAAAATAACTTCACATTTTGACGCCAGCCCTTAGAATGCTCTTTTGTACTGATTCAAAACTATGACATCTACTGACACATCGTCGAACATCGATAATTCCAGCGATACGAATGCTGATAATTCTGACACCAACACTCTTTGGGGGGGGCGGTTTTCCGAATCTACGGATGAGTTTGTTCAAGCGTTTACTGCCTCCGTTATGTTTGATCAGCGAATGTATCGGCAAGACATTGCCGGCTCGTTCGCTCATTCCACGATGCTAATGAAGAGTGGCGTTATATCGGAAGAAGATTGCCGGTCGATACATGCTGGGCTCCAAAGTATCGAGGAAGATATAGCTGCTGGAAGGTTTGAATGGTCTGTCGCATTAGAAGATGTTCATATGAATATTGAGTCTGCGCTGACGGCCAAAATTGGCGATGCAGGTAAAAAATTACACACAGGCCGATCACGAAATGACCAGGTGGCTACAGACATTCGGCTCTATTTACGAGATGCCTGCGATGCTGCAGCCGGAGAATATCGTCGATTACTTGAGGGTTTGCTGATATTGGCTGAAACCCATAGCGCAACGATCATGCCTGGCTTTACTCATCTGCAAACCGCACAGCCAGTGACTTTTGGCCATCACGTTATGGCCTGGTTTGAAATGTTGCTGCGTGATCTGGATCGTCTGGCAGACACCCGCAGACGCATGAACAGTATGCCCTTGGGGGCGGCTGCATTGGCGGGTACTTCCTATCCAATACAGAGAGAGATCACACGTGATCTGTTGGGTTTCGATTCGGTTTGTGAAAACTCACTGGATGCCGTGAGTGATCGGGATTTTGCTATTGAGTTTTGTTCCAACACCGCTTTGTGCCTTATGCATTTGTCACGGATATCTGAAGAGCTGGTTCTCTGGATGTCTGCCCAGTTTCAATTTATTGATTTGCCAGATCGGTTCTGTACTGGCTCATCTATCATGCCTCAGAAAAAAAATCCGGATGTGCCGGAACTTGTTCGTGGAAAAACGGGCCGAGCTTACGGCAATCTGATGTCATTACTGACACTAATGAAGGGTCAGCCACTGGCGTACAACAAAGATAATCAGGAAGATAAGGAACCGCTGTTTGACTCTGTCGACACCTTGCTTGGGTGTTTGCGGGCTTTTGCTGACATGCTGCCTGCGATCGAGGTGAAAGAGGAATCTATGCTTGCCGCCGCAAAATCGGGTTTTTCTACGGCGACTGATCTAGCGGATTATCTGGTCAGGAAAGGCTTAGCGTTTCGTGATGCCCACGAAGTGGTGGGTTCAGCTGTTGCTTATGGTGTAGCTCACGAGCAGGATCTAGCCGATATGCCACTTGGGACTTTACGCACTTTCAGCGAAGACATCGATGACGATGTTTTCGAAGTGTTGACCCTCAAAGGGTCAGTCAATGCTAGAAGTCATGTTGGTGGAACGGCACCATCAGCAGTCAATGCTGCGATTGAGAGGGCCCGTGGCCGTCTAGCCATGACCTACATGCCGAACTGAAGTTTCATCCAGACTGACAGATCAGCGATCTCTTCGGTGCTAACGCTATGCGGCATCGGATAGGTGCGCCATTCGATATTGACCTTTTGCTCCTCTAGTGCCTCTTTTGACTGTACTGCATGTTTAATGGCGATCACATCATCGTGTTCTCCATGAGCCATGAAGATTGGAACAACGCGGTGCGCATCGGTAATGAGCGGCAGAGCTTCGTCCTGAACCGGCATGTAAGTGGACAAGGCCATGACGCCGCCAAGAATATGTTCGCCAGTCAAGCCTGCGTAGAGTGCAATCGCTCCACCTTGGGAAAACCCCGCTAACAGGATATTGTTTGCTGATATACCTTTGCTGATTTCATTATTGATGAGATCGTTGACTAGATTGGCTGAATCTTTTATGCCTTCTATATCCTGTTCTCTGCTGCCAAAGTCTTGTGAGGATATGTCAAACCACCCTCGCATAGCGGCACCACCGTTGATCGTAATAGGGCGGATAGGGGCGTGTGGAAAGAGAAACTTTACGCCTGGCCGCTGCAATAGGTGCAGTTCTGGGACTATCGGTTCGAAATCATGGCCACTTGCACCCAGGCCATGAAGCCAGATAACAGTATATTCGGTCTTTTCGGCCGTTGAGATTTCTATACAGTCGAGCAGTTTTTGAGACATGGTTGACACTGCTCATACATGATGAAGACAAGGTACGAGTATACTCCAAAGCCCCTCATCTAGAGTGCATGCCATGACATTGAAGCTACCAGCATTGTCGCCACTACCGTGTCTTGTGTTTGCACTACTCGTGAGTGCCTGTGGAAACAAGGGAGAATTATCCCTTGTGCCCGACGAAGTTACCCAGCAGGATCTGCTTAGACTAGAGCAGGCTCTGGAAGTGGAAAGCGCTCCCACGAATGAAGTGGGCACGAGCAAAGAGGATGAAGACAAGGTCAATAAAGACAAGGCCAAGAACGCATCATCCAATTAACTGATCTTTGATACAAACAATATTGCCATGACACCTTTTTATCGAGACAACGGCTCCCTGATGAGTGACCAACTGCGGTTGTCATCAGTAGCAGAAGAATTTGGTACGCCTCTGTATATTTATAATCGAGCGGCGATTGAATCGGCCTGGCAGGAATTTGCCACGGCGCTCAACGGGCACCCACATCTAATCTGCTACGCTGTTAAAGCGAATAGCAACCTGGCTGTACTGAATGTGCTTGCACGCCTTGGCTCTGGTTTCGATATCGTCTCTATTGGCGAATTACAGCGTGTGCTAGCTGCCGGTGGAGATCCTGAGAAAATCGTGTTTTCCGGTGTAGGGAAAACTACGCCTGAGATGGTGGCGGCACTGGATGCGGGCATCTATTGCTTTAATGTCGAATCCCCATCTGAACTGGAACGTCTGGCAACCGTTGCGGCGGCTCACGGATCAGTTGCGCGAGTATCGTTGCGAATAAATCCTAATGTTGATGCGCAGACACACCCTTATATTTCGACAGGCTTAAAGGAAAATAAATTCGGTATTGGTATGAATGAAGCCATGCTTACTTACCGACGTGCTGCGACACTTCCGTCTATTAACGTACAGGGCATCGATTGTCATATTGGCTCACAGTTAACCAAGCTTGAGCCCTATGCTGACGCTGTGAAGATACTGGTGGAAATGGTCGATAAGTTGAGCGCAGAAGGCATACATCTATCGCATATTGATGTCGGTGGTGGGCAGGGCATACAGTATAGTGAGGATGAGTCACAACTGGACGTGTTGGCGTGGGCCGATTGCATTAAAGAGGCCATTGGGGATCGCAAACTGTCGATCCTGGTTGAGCCAGGTCGCTACATCGTTGGGCAAGCAGGAGTCTTGTTGACACGAGTTGAATATTTGAAGAACAACGAAGATCGGCATTTTGCCGTCGTTGATGCGGCTATGAACGACCTTATTCGACCAGCACTCTACAGCGCCTGGCAAGCCATTGAGCCCTTAGAGACCCTTTCTCGGGAGACGAAAACCTATGATGTTGTCGGACCTATCTGCGAGTCCGCTGACTTTCTAGGTAAGCAACGTGAGTTAGCTATCGCAGAGGGTGATCTATTGTGTGTTCGGTCAGCAGGTGCCTATGCTTTCGTCATGAGCTCGAACTACAACACCAGACCCCGGGCAGCCGAAATCATGATTGATGGTGATAAAGCTCATGTGGTTTGCGAACGAGAAACATTAGATACCCTATTTTCCAGAGAATCATTGCTGCCATGAAGAGTGTCGCATTTACAAAAATGCATGGACTTGGCAATGATTTCATGGTTATTGACAATTTGTCACAATCGCTTGAATTGAGTCAGACCAAGATTCGTGAGTGGTCAGATCGACATACCGGTATCGGCTTCGATCAACTGCTTATCGTAAACCCGCCATCCGTTTCTGAAGCGCAATTCGATTACCAAATTTTCAATGCTGATGGCGATGAAGTGGAGCATTGTGGAAACGGTGCTCGATGTTTCGCACGTTTCGTTTTTGACAATGGGCTAACGCAAAATCGGTCGATAAAAGTCATGACTGAAAGTGGTCTCATCACTTTAGATTTGCAGAGCAATGGAGACGTGACTGTGCGAATGGGAATACTCGATTTCCGACCAAAACACATACCTTTTTATGCTGAAAACGAGTCATTGTTCTACGAGCTGGATGTTGTCGGCGATACTTTTCTAGTAGGTGCTGCCAGCATTGGGAATCCGCATGTATTGCTCCAAGTTGACGATATTGAACAGGCTGATGTACAAGGTTTGGGACCCTTAATTGAAAGTCACGAACGATTTCCAAATCGTGTAAATGTCGGATTTATGAAAATAATTGATCGACAGAGAATTTATTTGCGAGTCTTTGAAAGAGGTGTTGGTGAGACCCGTGCATGTGGCACCGGAGCCTGTGCTGCCGTGGCTATTGGGCATCAACAAGGTTTACTTGACAAGAGGGTCACTGTGACCTTACCCGGTGGTGATCTGTTTATTCATTGGCCAAATGAAAATACTTCAATTGAAATGACTGGCCCATGTTCTACAGTCTTTGAGGGACAAACGAGAATGTAGAAAATAATGCAATCCGAACAAATCGATCTGGGCACTGTGCTCACTGACGAAGCCGTACTCAGATTTCTTACAATTAATCCTGAATTTTTTGTCAATAATCAGGATGTATTACCCAGACTCAGAATACCTCACGAATCCGGTAAAGCCGTATCGTTAATTGAGAAACAGGTTTCTGTTCTTCGATCAAAGTGCGGGACGCTGGAAAATAGTCTCAGAGATCTGGTATCTGTGGCCCGTGAGAATGAAAACCTTCATCAACGCTTGCACGTGTTGTTGCAAGACATTGTTTCAGCCCCGGCGCTGGAAGACATTGTGGCGTTAACGCGACGTAGCTTGCGTGAGAATTTCAATGCCGATGAAGTGCATATTCTGTTGGTTGCTGATAAAACGACAAGTGCGAAAGCTCGGAAAACATCTGCAAGCAATAAAGGCGGTAAATCTACCAATGCGTCTGCCAGCCGCGCAGCAGCAGCCAGACGCCGAAAGCTTAATGCGATTGAAGGCTTGCGTGTAGTTCCTCATAGCGATAAGCATCTCGAACTCTTTGCCGAATTATTTGAATCGAGAGAAACGCAATGTGGCTTGCCAGCTGCTGAGCATCTCGAGTGCTTCGTAGGTAAGGAGTTTTCTAATATCGCATCAGCGGCATTGATCCCCCTCTACCACGAACGGCAGCTAGGTATTGTTATGCTGACGAGCCGGGATGAATCTCGATTCTCAACGGACAAAGGTGTCATGTTTCTCAACCAGTTAGGCGAGCTGTTAAGTCGACGTTTGCATAGCTATGGTGCAATTGCACCTGCGATTAAGAAGTGATTGCATTTCAACCTGATATCAATTCCTATTTGGAAGACTTGCGGGTTGCGCGTCGATGTTCGCCTCATACGGTGAGTAACTACGCTCGAGATTTGAAATCTATCGCATCATCAGCAGCGTCTCGTGGCATTGAAAGCTGGGGTGGACTTGTCGCCGCTGATGTACGTGCAATTGTTGCCGAGCAGCATCGGGCTGGCATTGCGGGACGTTCATTGGCCCGTCGTTTGTCAGCGCTTCGCGGTTTGTATAACCACTTGGTGGGGTTGGGTAAATGCGAAATCAATCCGGCACAGGATATTCTTGCCCCCAAAGACAAGAAAGCATTGCCAGCTACACTCGATCCAGAAGAAGTCAGCCGTTTGCTGGCTCAGAATCTCAATGACCCGATGATTTGTCGGGATTTGGCGATGTTCGAGCTGATGTATTCATCTGGTTTGAGATTGGCTGAACTCGTCAGTATTGATCTTGTTAATCTGGACTTAAGTGTTGGACAGGTCAGAGTTACAGGTAAAGGCGGAAAGGTTCGTGACCTGCCGGTAGGGGCGCATGCTGTTGAAGCCATCAACAAATGGCTGGGGTATCGGCGCAGTCTGCCCGGGGCTGATGATAGAGCTGTATTTTTGAGTTCTAGAGGTAAACGGATTGCACCTCGTACTGTACAAATGCGATTGAAAAAACTGGCTGAATCACAAGGTCTGGATAGAGACTGCTACCCGCATATGCTTCGCCATTCCTTTGCTAGCCATTTACTGGAAAGCAGTGGGGATCTACGCGCAGTTCAGGAGTTGTTAGGTCATGCTGATATCAGCACAACTCAAATCTACACCCATCTGGATTTTCAGCATCTTGCAGAGGTTTACGACAAGGCACATCCCAGAGCGAGACAGGAAAGGGTTGTTCCGGGTGGATCGACCTTTGACAGGGCAGCTAACGAAGGCTAGGGACAATCATTTTCTGATAGCAACGTCGACCAGCGAAAATTGGCTGAATAAACCGTTAGTCTGAAGACAGTTGCGTAATTGCATTTTACGTGAGCGTCCACCTTGAGACGCTGTCAACCGGTCGCCTGATTGATACAGATAAGAGGGTGTCAGCATAGTCTGCAGGATAGTGTTTTTAACTTTGCAAGCAATGATGAGTGCGTTTTCTTCAACCCCGATATCCTGATCTGAATTTAGGGTTGGTGATGCCGTACTCGCTAGCGAAGCAGGATTTGGCTCATCGCGTAACACCCGCACGGGCAATACGCTCCTTGCCAGTATCTCCACGCCTATGACAATTTCGTTGTTGCCTGCCCCGGTTCCGGAAGCCCTGACCCAGCGAACCACACCTAGTGAGGCATCTAGCTTGCTGCTCTTTGAGGTAGCTGGTGCACGTAGGGGTACAACCGGATCTGTAATACTAATCAGCTCTCCGACTTGCACCAATCCGGAACGGCATTGAGCGTTATGGATACACAGCCCTTGTGCAGATGAATTAACCACTCTCCAATTGGAGGAGTCATGACTGGTTTTGTCTTCGAGCTGATATAACAGGTGAGCACAGACTTCCTTGTGGCCGAAAACGACGCGCTGCGCATCAAACAGAATTTTTCTAGGGCTTCGACGCTGCCTTGCTCGTGACAAGGCTACATGCAATCGGGCCAGCGACTGTCGCTCCAAGGTATCACTTCCCAGCGACGTTGTTGAGGGCGAGCGCAACCGGGCTGAGTAGGTATCAATGCGGTATAAAACCGGAGCAATACTAAACCAGCGCACATCAGAAATATCTTCACCAATAAGACTCAATGCAGGTTCTGGCTTGGCGCCAAACTCCACATTAACGGCATAGTCGTAAAGGGCGAGTGATTTTCTATCGCGGTCCTTTTCAATTTGAATGTCGCGGATGCAGGTTTTCAAAAAGTCGAGCAACAGAGGCAGTTGTCGCGCTCGTTGTTGACCGAGGTCAGCAATGCTCAGCAGCAGAATTAGTCGATAGTGATCTTCCAGTGAGAGTAGGTCTGAACCTCTACTGCCGGTCAATAATTTGTGTTTTTCAGCCAATAGATATAACTGATGGGCATCGTGTATTAGTGAGTCAGGAATGCGTTGGTAAGTGTTTACTACGGACTCCGCCTGTCTGGCGAGTGCTTGCATTGCTCTTCCGGCATCATCAGCCAGTGGTGTAGTGCTTTCTGATAGCAGTATTTTGAACGCAAAGGCCTCTTCGCGATACAAGGCATCCGCCAGCCGAGCACTGCGCGAAAACTCTCTGGACAGAGGCAATGGCTGTGCCTGACTCATTTCACTCAAATAGGATTGTAATTCTCGCAATATTGGTATGAAACAACTAAGTACAGCACGTCGTTGATCAACATCGTTGTGCAAACGGTTACTGTGTTTTAATCCTCTATAGATTTCCCTAGCATCTGTATCCGATTCTAACGGTTGCAGGCCTTGAAGCCACTGTGTCACGCCTCCGGGGTTTGTCGGAAAACTACCGGCTTCGGCTTGCGTTCTTTGAGGGACAGTCAATTGCATGGCGAAAGGCTAACACAGCACAGCTTTGAGCATTGTTGTCACTGTAACTTGATCAAGCGGGTACACTAATGAGTCTTGCTAATCGAGGGTTAGAGTTTTGGAACAGTACCGTGGAACCACGATCTGCTCAGTTCGGCGCGGCAATCAGGTTGTGATTGGAGGCGATGGCCAAGTGAGCATGGGTAATGTGATCATGAAAGGCAATGCCCGAAAAGTAAGGCGTTTATACCAGAACAAAGTAATCGCAGGATTTGCAGGTGGCACTGCTGATGCGTTCACCTTGTTCGAGCGTTTTGAAGCCAAACTAGAAGCGCATAGTGGACAATTAACTCGTGCTGCTGTGGAATTAGCCAAGGATTGGCGGACAGATCGCATGTTGCGACGCTTGGAGGCTTTGTTGGCCGTAGCCGATGAAACAGCGTCTTTAGTGATTACCGGAAATGGTGACGTGATTGAGCCTGAGGGTGGTTTAATTGCCATAGGCTCTGGTGGCGACTTCGCAAAATCTGCTGCTCGTGCTTTGCTAGATCACACTGAATTGGAAGCTGAAGATATTGTTCGATACAGCCTTGAAACTGCTGCGGACATCTGCATCTATACCAATAAGAACTTAACTATCGAAACCCTGAATTTTGATACTTGATTCATTTTCAGCAAATTCGCTTTAAAAAAACACGAGACCGTACTGAAACATCATGTCGAATATGACCCCTCGAGAGATCGTCCAGGAGCTCGATAAGCACATCATCGGACAGGCGAGTGCCAAACGTGCAGTGGCTATTGCATTGCGTAATCGCTGGCGTCGGCAGCAACTCAATGATGATCTGAAAAACGAGATCACGCCAAAGAACATATTAATGATTGGCCCTACTGGTGTTGGGAAAACTGAAATCGCTCGACGTCTTGCCAAGCTAGCGAATGCGCCCTTCATTAAAGTTGAGGCGACAAAATTTACGGAAGTAGGTTATGTCGGCCGAGATGTCGAATCGATTATTCGCGATTTGGCTGATGTTGCCTTGAAAGAGTCCCGAGAACAGGCCATGCAGAAGCTTCGCAATCGTGCCGAGGATGCTGCGGAGGAACGGGTGTTGGACGTACTGTTGCCACCCGTATCTTCAGTTGGTTCTAATGTGAGTGAAACGCCTGAGAACAGTACTCGCCAAAAATTTCGCAAGAAATTACGTGAGGGTGAACTGGACGATAAGGTCATTGAGATTGATGTCAGCCTGCAGAGCGCAGGTGTCGAGATCATGGCGCCACCGGGTATGGAGGAAATGTCCCAGCAACTACAGGGCATGTTCAAAAACCTGGGTGGTAATCAAACCAAGAAGCGAAAAATGCCCATCAAGGATGCGATGAAATTGTTGATTGATGATGAGGCTTCCAAGCTAGTCAACGATGAAGAATTAAAATCACAGGCGCTGGAGAACATTGAACAGAATGGCATCGTGTTCATTGATGAAATAGATAAAGTGGCCCGACCTAGTGAACGCTCATCTGGTTCTGACATTTCTCGCGATGGAGTACAACGTGACTTGCTTCCATTGATCGAAGGCAGCACGGTATCCACAAAATTCGGCATGATCAAAACTGATCACATTCTGTTTATCGCCTGTGGTGCTTTCCATTTGGCTAAACCATCAGACCTTATTCCCGAATTACAGGGTCGTCTGCCTATCAGAGTGGAACTTGATGCATTAACAACGAATGATTTCGTTCGAATTCTCAGCGAACCTGACGCCTCCCTCACTGAACAAGCTGTTGCACTTATGGGGACAGAGGGCGTGGCTGTTAGTTTCACTGATACCGGATTATCCCGAATAGCAGAAGTTGCCTGGCAAGTGAATGAGAGCACAGAGAATATTGGAGCGAGACGTCTACACACAGTTATGGAGAGATTGCTTGAATCAGCTTCTTTTGAAGCATCTGACAAAAGCGGTACGACTCTAACCGTCGATGCCGATTACGTTGACGACCATCTGGGCGATTTAGTCCAAGATGTCGATTTGAGCCGATACATCCTTTAATTTGCTAAGTGACTTTTTACGACTATGCCAAGACCAACTGATATAAAGCTTCATCAAAAAAGCCGAGTTCTGGAGCTTCATTTTGATGACGGGTTTGAATGTAATTTGCCGTGTGAGTATCTGCGGGTCAATTCACCGTCTGCTGAAGTACAGGGACATGGGCCTGGGCAGGAGGTGTTGCAAGTTGGCAAACAGAATGTCGGCATAAGTGACCTTGCACCCACTGGCAACTATGCGTTGAAAATTACCTTTGATGATGGCCATAATACTGGTTTGTTCACGTGGGATTATCTCCATGGACTGGGAAAGCATTACGAAGAGAACTGGCAGGGGTATCTGGCAAAACTTGCAGCTGCCGGAAAAAGCCGAAGTTAGCCTGAATTATTTATGAATATTCCAGGCTGATAACAGAAAAAGGTGATCTGTTTTTCGTGTTTATGAGGTAAATAAAACGTGAGCAAACAAAAAACACATTTTGGATATCGGGACGTAGACACTGCTGCCAAAGCCGGTATGGTCGGACAGGTTTTCGACTCTGTTGCATCCAAGTACGATGTTATGAATGATCTTATGTCGTTTGGCGTTCATCGTCTGTGGAAACGATTCACACTGGACCAGTCTGGAGTCCGACCTGGGCAGGCAGTTCTTGATATTGCTGGTGGCACCGGCGACCTGGCGGGCCAGTTTTCCAAACGAGTGGGCAATGATGGTTTCGTTGTACTTGCAGACATCAATGCTTCCATGCTCTTTACCGGTCGCGACAAATTGTTGGACAATGGGCTCATTGACAATCTCGACTACACGCAAGCAAACGCGGAAGATTTACCGTTTGCCGATGACTCATTTGACTGCATCACCATTGCCTTTGGATTACGTAACGTCACTGATAAAGACAAAGCGTTACGCTCGATGAATCGAGTACTAAAACCAGGTGGCCGTTTGCTGGTACTGGAGTTCTCGAAACCTGTGTTGCCCATATTAAGTAAAGCTTACGATGCTTATTCTTTTGCGGCTCTACCGATGATGGGTAGGTTGATTGCCAACGATGCCGAGAGTTATCGCTATTTGGCGGAGTCCATAAGAATGCATCCAGATCAGGAAACTCTGAAAGAGATGATGGACCAGGCAGGGTTTGCAAAAACCAAGTACCACAATTTGACAGGCGGAATTGTTGCGTTGCATAAAGGTTACAAGGTCTAGTCTAGATAATTCATGAATAGTTCAAGCTAGCCACAAACTAAAAGACATGAGTCCACTTCCATCATCGATAAACATCGCGATTGAACAAGGCATTAACGCCTTATTGCGGCTCGATCCACAAACTCGTGTTCGTCTTGATCAACTCGAGGGACGTGTGATTGCTGTGAATGTTGTCCGTCCGGATATCGAGTGTGTGTTTTCCATCGTTGGCAGATGTGTGAATGTGATCGGTAAAGTGGACACACCGGCAGATACGACTCTTACTGGCACTTTGTCTGCTTTTAGATCCTTGTCGAGTGGAAACGATGCCCTTTATAAGGGTGACGTTAGTATTGAAGGTGATTTGCACATTGGTCAGCAATTAAAGGAAATTGTTGCCAAACTGGATCCAGATTGGGAAGAGTTTCTGTCTCCGATTTTGAGCGATACGGTACTACATCAGCTTACGCTCGCCAGCCAATCACTCTCGTCATGGTTGAGCCGAACGCGCTCTTCCTTCGAGCAAAACACCAGTGAATATTTGCAGGAAGAGGCAGAGCTACTCGCTCCAAATAGTGAGGTTCATGATTTTTGCCTGGATGTCGATGCTATCAGAGCTTCGGCAGATAGACTGGAAGCACGTATTAAACGGCTTGAGCGTCTGGCGTCGAAGGCATCAGGAGAAAACGGTTGTTGAGCCTTGTCGCCCGGTTCGCTCGTATTGAACATGTTCTGGTCAAGTATGGTCTGGAAAAGTTGTTCCTTGATCAAACACGCGTGTCAGGGCTTCAACATCTGTTTGTTCTATCACCCACTCGTTGGTTAAGCGCTAAGACGCGTAACTTACCACGCGGTGTTCGAATACGATTAGCCCTTGAAGAGCTAGGTCCAGTATTCGTTAAGCTAGGGCAGGTATTATCTACTCGTCGAGACTTACTACCGGATGATATAGGCGATGAGCTGGCGCAGTTACAGGATAATGTAAAACCGTTTCCCAGTGATATTGCACGGGCTGAAATTGAGAAGGCACTCGAAGACCGTATTGAGGTGCTTTTTGAACACTTTGAAGACACACCTTTGGCATCGGCATCCATCGCCCAGGTGCATGGTGTCGTTTTGCACGACGGCACAGAAGCGATTATCAAAGTCCTCAGACCCGACATCAAAAAAACCATAGATAGAGATATCAGCCTGATGTTTCTACTGTCCGACATGGCGTCGTTTGCCCTGCATGATGGAAAACGCTTACGACCTCGGGAAGTGGTTGAAGAGTACGAGCGGACCATTCATGACGAGCTCAATCTGGTCGCTGAAGCTACCAACGCGGTTGTTCTGAGAAACAATTTTAAGAATTCTGACAAACTCTACATTCCGAAAATATATTGGGAGTACACGCGCACAACGGTGATGGTTCAGGAGCGTATTTCTGGCATCCCTATCAGGGATGTGGAAGCCATGCGACGGATTGGAATGGACATGAAAAAGTTAGCTGAACACGGTGTCGAAATTTTCTACTCCCAAGTATTTGACCATAATTTTTTCCACGCTGACATGCACCCTGGAAACATCTTTGTATCGCGTGATACTCCCAGCCACCCAAAGTACATTGCTGTGGACTTCGGAATCGTTGGCTCTCTGACTGAGGAGGATCAACGCTATATAGGTGAGAATTTGTTGGCGTTCTTCCAACGAGACTATCGGCGTGTGGCTCAGCTGCACATAGACTCAGGGTGGGTGCCAAGGCATACTCGCGTTAGTGAACTGGAAGCCGGTATTAGAGCTGTTTGCGAACCCATATTTGAAAAACCGTTGTCGGAGATTATGTTTGGTGATGTTTTATTAAAGCTGTTTCATATTGCCAGACGGTTTGAAATGGAAGTTCAGCCACAATTGGTTTTGTTACAAAAAACGTTGCTTAATATAGAAGGACTTGGTCGTGAACTCTATCCGGATTTAGATTTGTGGGCGACCGGTAAACCGTTTTTAAAGCGCTGGGTCGTCAAGCAAAATAACCCGCAAACCGTGATAAAGCGTTTCGTTGATCAGGTACCGGCAATATTGAAAGTTATGCCCGAAATGCCGATGCTCATTCACGATTATATGCAATTGAAAAACAAATCCATGAGTCAGGGGTTTGCAGGTAACGTATTCGAGTCTGCATCAGGAGCCGCAAATGCCTCAGGAAGTCGGTCATTGCGATTCAGTATCGCTGGTGCAGCGACACTGATATCTGCCGCATTATTAGCGGCTGCACATATCATTGACGCTCAGCCTGAACTGCCTTGGTGGATCTGGTCAATGGTCATACTGGGTGCAGGGTTTTTGTTTGTTGGTTTGCGCCAAAAGAAGTGAAAAGACTCTCAGTAATTATCCGTTGTGTTAGCTATACAAGGCGAATATCCGCATAGGAGTCACACATCGTGATTCTAATCAGGTTAGTTGCCACGTTCTGGCAGTAAGTTTGCAAAAGCTTCTTTCACCAGACAAACGTAAATGAAAATAGCGGTAAGCGATGCAAACTCTACCAATTGAACCCCTTTGGGATGAAGGTATTTCGTCTTATTTATTTGGTGAGTACACCAAAAGCCAAACGCCACTAACCATGCAAGATCTGGAAGCCTGTGCTGTGGATCAAGCCGTGCGGGTTGGAGACTTGCTGGAAACTCTGTTCATTATGGCAATCTATGGCGAATGGACGTATCTCAGCGCTGATGGTATTGCTGAGATACTTGATGAGAATGCCCTCGATGATTTTTATGCGAAGGGACGTTTGAGTAAAGAAGACTTAGCAGTTTTTGGTGGAGTATGGGCTCCAGCCAAGTGTTTAACGCGTTAAATTGATTTTCCAGGTTTGAGCCAAGTGAAAAATCGCTGGGCAGGCTCGAAGAATGTAACTGGATAAATTTTCAGCATACGGGTGCGTAAATAGCTGTGCGTTGCTAACATAGGGCCATGGATGTTTCTGACCTGCTTGACTCTTTAAATGATGCTCAGCGACTAGCTGTAAGCTCTCCGCCTGGACATTTGCTTGTGCAAGCCGGTGCGGGCAGTGGAAAAACACGAGTATTAGTGCATCGTATTGCCTGGCTGAATCGAGTTGAAGGCGTGTCTCCGTTCAGTATCATGGCGGTAACCTTCACTAATAAGGCTGCCCGCGAGATGCGACTCAGGGTCGAACAACTGCTGGGCATGGGTATTGGCCCTATGTGGGTGGGAACCTTTCATGGTATTGCGCACCGATTTCTGCGGATGCATTGGCAAGAGGCAGGACTGCCTAAAGCCTTTCAAATTCTTGATTCAGACGATCAACTGCGACTGGTTAAGCGAACCATTCGGACACTAGAGCTGGATGAAACTCACTTTCCACCTCGTCAGGTGCAGTGGTTTATTAACGGACATAAGGATGAAGGTCGTCGGCCAAAGCATATTGATGATGAAAATGATCCCATCACCCAACAATACATAAGGGTATACACCGCTTATGAGGCATCCTGTGAAAGAGCAGGGGCTATCGATTTTGCAGAGCTTTTATTACGCTCACTGGAAACACTGCGCGACAATGCATCCCTGTTAGCCCACTACCGAAAGCGCCTGCAACATTTACTCATTGATGAGTTTCAGGATACTAACGCCATTCAATATGCGTGGATTCGTCTGTTAGCAGGTGATACTGGATCAGTATTCGCTGTAGGTGACGATGATCAGTCCATCTATGCCTGGCGCGGTGCTAGGGTAGAAAATATACTTAATTTCGATAAGGACTTCCCCAGTGCTGAACTTGTCCGTCTGGAACAAAACTATCGATCCAGTGGCAACATTCTCAAAGCTGCCAATGCACTGATTGATAAAAACCAAGGACGATTGGGCAAGAACCTGTGGACTGCAGGTTCCGAGGGCGAGTTGATAACGATTTATAACGCCTACAACGAAACTGATGAGGCTCGTTTCATTGTAGAAACGATCATCGATCATGTCGCCGATGGTGGGCAGCGAAAAGACTGTGCAATTTTGTATCGTTCCAACGCCCAGTCCCGGGTGATTGAGGAATACCTTGTTGCTGCTGGTGTTTCTTATAAGGTCTATGGTGGCTTGCGATTTTTCGAGCGTGCTGAAATAAAGGATGCGTTGGCTTATCTTCGACTGGCTACTCATACCTATGACGATGTCTCTTTTGAGCGCATTATTAATCAGCCCGCTCGGGGCATTGGCGACAAGACGGTTTCTGATATTCGAGTAGAAGCCCGAGGTCGCGGTATTCCCATGTGGGAAGCCGCATCTGATCTGGTTCAGGAGAAACGCTTGAAAGGCCGCGCTAATGCATCTGTTGCAGCGTTTATGAGCCTGATGGAAAACATGCGTGAGAGCATTGCAGATCAAGCTTTGCCGCAGCAAGTGCAAACGGTTGCTGATCTGAGTGGTCTGATACAACACTTCAAGAAAGACCAAAGTGATAGAGGGCAAAGCCGTGTGGAAAACGTGGAAGAACTAGCCAACGCCGCGCGAACCTACGTGCACCATGCCAATGATGATCCAGACTTGAATGCGCTTGATGAATTTCTTGCCCACGCTGCGTTAGAAGCTGGTGAAGGTCAGGCTGATGCTGACGATAATGCTGTGCAGCTGATGACGCTGCATTCTGCAAAAGGTTTGGAATTTTCGATGGTATTCATGACCGGTATGGAGCAAGGATTATTTCCTCATCAACGTTCCGCTGAAGATCCGGTGCGAATGGAAGAGGAACGCCGGCTGTGCTATGTCGGTATTACTCGAGCGGAGAAAAAATTGTACATGACCATGGCCGAACAGCGCAGATTGCACGGTCGTGATCAGTACAATCCGCCATCGAAATTTGTTGCTGAGTTGCCTGCAGAATTACTCGAAGAGATCCGTCCGCGTATGCAAGTCAGTATGCCTGTGTACCGGCCGGAGCAAAGCTACGTGCAGGAAGAATATGACACGGGTCTGTCGGTTGGGCAGATGGTCAATCACGGCAAATTCGGTGTGGGTGTCGTGCTGGATCAAGAAGGGCGGGGCAAGCAAGCGCGCGTCCAAGTCAACTTCGAGGACGCCGGTAGCAAGTGGTTGGTTCTTGCTTACGCCAATCTTCAACCTGTCTGATACGCATCGGCTTTATGCCAAAGCCGGCGGTTAGAATACGCCGGTTTCCAAGCCTGCTGCCATTAGCATGCCCAATTCATGACATTGTTGTTCAAAGGCGATATCGTAATCCCCTTGAAGCGTGACACAAGGTTGGATAGCGGACCACCGCAGGCCAGTCACTATGCGTTCTACGGCGCTTTGTGCTCCAACACCATCTAGACCTGCTCGTACATAGAGGCCGTAGGGCAAACCCTCTGTGTGCTCGA
>JBLIIE010000030.1:0-38084 GCA_047634635.1 Granulosicoccus sp.
TTGGCCCGCGTAACGATCTCGCCCATTTCTTCAGAGCCAACCAATGTTGACATCGGATCAAATTCCGAGTGACCTATGGTGAAAGGCGGATGATGTAACGAAATTACGCTGTGTGAATATGCAGTAGAAAACAAAATTTCTTTGAGTAGCGATAGCTGAGCTTCGTCGAGAGCCCCAGTCGTTTCACCCTCGACTAGTGTGTCCAGCCCGACGATCTGAACAGAGCCAAAAGCTGCGCGGTAGTCAAGTTTCTCGCTTACTACACCCTTGGGAGTGATACCAAGAATCTGAGAAAAGGGCTGTCGCAGATCATGATTTCCAGGAACAAAATACACTGGCACGCTTAGTTCACCGAATAACTCTTTAAGTTTTAAATAAGAGGCGGTGTCACCGTTCTCAGTCAAGTCTCCAGTGATCGAGACAAAATCCAAATGGTTCTCGATAGATTTCAGATCACAAATCACCGTTGTAATCGCGCCAACCAAATCATTGCGCAACGGACTATTTTTTTGATCTGACAACGTAAGATGAAAATCAGATAGATGTGCGAACTTCATCCTGTCTCCTTTTGAAAGCGGTTGTTGCGAATATCGATTTTTTACCCAAAAACTGCGTGGGTAGGGTTACTACTATTTGATTCCTGCTCGCATAAAATTTGCGACAAACTGCCTTTGGAATATTAGAAATGCAACGACCAATGGCGCCGTCGTCATGATGGTCGCCGCATTGACGAGAGACCATTCGACGCCACTCTCAACGGTTGCAAATATGCTCAATCCAACCGTTACCGGTCTCGCCTCAGGTGAATTAGTCACGATCAGTGGCCAGAGAAAATTGTTCCAGTGGAAACTGATTGAGACCAGTGCATAGGCCAGATAAGTGGGCTTTGCCAAGGGAACATAGACATCCCATAACACACGCCACGCTGATGCGCCCTCGACTTGTGCAGCTTCATCCAGTGATTTGGGAACAGTCTTGAATGTCTGCCGCAAAAGGAAGATTCCGAAGGCTGACGTTAGATAGGGCAGTGCTATTCCAAAAATTGTGTCTATAAACCCTAGCTTAGCCAAAGTGGTGTAGTTCTCAACGATCAGTATCTCGGGTGTGATTAAAAGCTGCACCATGATCAATGCGAATAATAAACCAGCACCTGGAAATCGGTATCTAACAAAGGCGTATGCCACTAGCGTGCAAAGTACTAAGTTTGCGATCAAAATTATGACCGTCATAATAACCGTGTTTGCGAAATATAGGGCGAATGGCGCTGCATGCCATGCTTCGACATAGTTGCTGAAAGTGATAGGCGCAGTTAACTTGAAATTAGCCGCATATTTTTCAGGGTGGATCGACGTCCAAAGTGAGTAAATGAAAGGTATTCCCCAAATGAATGCGAAGACCACAGCAAGTACATTTAGCCCTAGTTTGTTGATTCCATCTTTCATTGGTAATGCGTCTTTCTGTCTAGAATTTTGAATTGAACAATGGCCATAAACCCCAAGAGAAATAGCATGAACACTGTGAGTGTCGCGCCATAGGGGAAGTCGCGATATCCAAATGTGACTTCATAAATGTAGTAAAGGAGCAATGCACTCGAATTGTTGGGTCCGCCCTTCGTCATCACCACAACATGATCTATCAAACGAAAGGAATTGATGAGCGCATTAACTGCCACAAAGACCGTTGTTGGCTTTAGCAATGGCATTACGATATCAAAGAATATCCTTATCGATCCTGCACCTTCTAATCTAGCCGCTTCTTTCAGATTCACAGGCACTGCTTGCAGGGCCGCAAGGTAGAAGATCATAAACAGGCCGGCCTCTTTCCAGACAGCAACGACCATCATCGACCAAAGAGACGTATTTGCGTTACCCAAAAAATTTATGGGTTGAAAGCCAAAATAGACGAGAACATGGGAAAAAAGACCAATACCCGGTGCATAAAAGAATAACCAAATGTTTGCGACGGCGATCATCGGAAGCATCGTCGGCAAAAAGAACGATAGCCGCATGAGAGCTGTACCGCGCAGATTAGAATTTACCAGAAGGGCCATTGCAATCGACAGTGCAATGGCAACTGGAATTGTTATCACAGCATAAAGAGTGCTGTTCCAAAGCACCTGATGTAATGTCTCGTCCGCGAGGAGCGTTTCATAATTCTCAAGACCGACGAACTTTGAAGGTCTGCGGCTTGTGCCGCCACTCCAGAATGAATTGATCAGCGATTTGATTGCTGGGTAATGCGTAAACGCGGCCAACAGCGCGCACGGCAAAACCAGCAAAATCATAGCCATTGATAGGTTGAGACGTTTCATGTATGTCCGATCAATCTCCCCATGCCGCTAAAATAGCGGCATGGGGAGTCAGTTAGCAGATTTGGTTTAACGGTAGTCTTGCAGCACCTTGTCAGCACTTGCTTGCGCTTTTTCCAATGCGGCTCCAGCTTCGGCCTCACCACCAATTGTGGCCTCAATAGCTTCCACCAAAAACTGTGTAACACGTGCTCGTTGGAAGGTGGCAAATTCACGGTTTGCATACTTAATTTGCTCACGTGCAACTAACGCTTGTGGCAACCTCTCCGCGTATTCCTTCATGACCGGTGTCTCCCATGTGTCTGCACGAGGCGCAATATAGCCTGTTGCAATAGACCATTTAGCTGCGTTTTCAGGAGACGTCATATGTTTGATGAAATCAAGCGCAGCTGCTTTTTCCTCCGATGTTCCATCCTTGAAAATATAGAAATTACCACCGCCTACGGGAGCACCTGGGCCTTTACCGCCTGGCAGGAAACCAACACCCCAATCGAACTCTGCGTTATCGTTCACAAATGCCAGATTACCGGTAGATGTCCAGATAGTTGCCGCGTTGCCTTCGATAAAAGCTTTGGGTGTGTCTCCCCATGATTGTCCGCCAGGAGACATGACACCTTCCGCTGACAGGCGGGTTAGAAAGTTTAGAGCACTCAAGGTTTCTGGCGTATCAAGATTGACATCAATACCGTTGTCTTCAGACAACTGACTGCCATTTGAAATCACGAGACCACCGAACAGCCATGCGCCTCCCAGGCCGAGTGTTGGAATGCGTGTTCCCCAGCGAGTAACGTTGCCGCTGTCATCTTTCTTAACCAGCTTTTTACCCATGTCGATCATCTCGTCCCAGGTCGTGGGTGGTGTATTAGGGTCAAGTCCAGCTTCTATGAAGGCATCTTTATTATAATAAAGAACTGGTGTTGAACGCTGAAACGGGACGCCGTAGATCTTGCCG
Organism: Granulosicoccus sp.; assembly: GCA_047634635.1. GTDB lineage: Bacteria > Pseudomonadota > Gammaproteobacteria > Granulosicoccales > Granulosicoccaceae > Granulosicoccus. Next base: position 3,261 of record JBLIIE010000030.1, read on the forward strand.
TCTAAAGTCGCATCCTTCATAAATCCATCGTAAAATCCTGCCAGCCACTCCTGATCTTCATCAGTCGTTGCAACATCCGTTATAGGCACGACCACGTCTTCTTCGACAAGTGTGAAGATATCTGTTGCGAGTAAGACGGCCACATGTGGAGCCTTACCAGCATTCGCAGCTGTTAGTGCCTTTGTGGTAGTTTCAACATAGTTGCCCGCATAAACAGCCTTAACATTGTGCTGCGGGTTTGCGGCCGCCCATGCATCCGTTAGCTCTTGAATTGTCTGAACCGCCGGCGCGTTAACACCCACTGGAAAGTAAAATTCGAGATCTGCGGCAAAGGCTCCTGCTGAGCCCATAAGAAGTGCTGTAGCACCGCTCAAGATTGTTAATTTAAACTTCATCATTTACTCCTCAGTTGAGTTTTTCGTAGTGGTAGGCAGCGACTTTGGGGATCACGCCCTAATTCGCAATAAAAGGTATTTTTTGCCCATCAGATTTATTAAACAAGTGCATTGCTTCTGGCTCGATGCCTAAGTGCACCTCCCCTCCTAAATCATATTTGCTAGCTTTGGAGACGGTAGCTATGACGCTTTGATTCCCTCCAAGATCTATTGTTATTAGAGTCTGAACGCCCTCATATTCGGCCCCGACTATTTTGCCTTTCAAGCCTAATGGAGTGGGATCTGAACTCAGTACAAAGTCCTCAGCGCGGATTCCGATCTGAAAATCTTTTGAACTTGCGGCATGAGCACCCATTTGATCTGCACTGACAACACTAGCAGGGATCAAATTCATTGGTGGCGTTCCAATAAAACTCGCTGCAAAGGTATTTTGAGGGTCGGTGTATATTTCTGACGGCTCACCAAATTGGGATGTTTCACCACCGTTCATGAGCAGCACTTTATCGGACATTGAAAGTGCTTCGCTCTGATCATGTGTCACGTAGACGATCGTGATACCGAGCTCTTTATTAAGTTCACGAATTTCGCTTCGAATTTCCACACGCAGCTTTGCATCGAGGTTTGATAGCGGTTCATCCATTAACACAAGAGGCCGATTGGCGACTAAAACGCGCGCCAGTGCAACGCGCTGTTGTTGTCCACCTGAGAGTTGGCTAGGCACTCGATCTAACAGTGGTCCGAGACCCATAAGGTCACCAACACGCTCCAAGCTTTCCTTTTGTACAATGGCAGGTTCTTTACGAACCCTCATTCCATAAAGAATATTCTGCTGTACAGTCATGTGGGGAAAAAGTGCGTAGTTCTGAAACACCATGCCGATGTTGCGTTCGGCAGGGGGTAGGCTTGTAACGTCTTTACCATCGATAAAAATTGTGCCACTGGATACTTCGTCCAGGCCTGCAATTAACCTGAGCGCAGTACTCTTGCCGCAGCCAGAAGGCCCAAGGAGAGTTAAAAATGTACCCGCATCGATATCAACGTTTATGTCGTGCAGGACCTCAAGAGATCCCCAGCTTTTGCTCAATCCCTTTATTTCAAGCTTTGCGCCGCGGCCTATTTGTTCTTGAGCTTGGCGGTTTTGATTTGTCATTCAGCTTCTCATAAAGGTAGATATGTGCGATCAACTTGTGCCATTTCTGAACATACGTCATTCCAGACCAGACTAAACAGTAGCTTGAGGTCATTCTAATGTCAATCATATTCGCTCTTTATGATTCATTTACGCTCATGCATATTCATCAATTTTATTCTTATCACCCTAATATTCAACACATTGAGGATAGTGTGATGAACGCAAAGGTGGCTACAAGCGATGGCGCAGTCGCTGGAAAGTCTTCCAAAACGTATCTGTTGAGGTTTGTCTAGACACTATGATAACGATCGTATGTGACCGTTATATGATAAAGACCTACAAACAAAGCGTTCTTCGTGAATAGAGCTTGGGAACCGATACTGACTATCCGAGAATAACGTCCAAGCCGCTGTTTTTGAGTTGCTCTACGGTAGTCGACTTCAAACCTTTACTTGTCACAATGCCATTCAATTGACCGAAACTTGCGGTACTTATAAATGCACTGGAATGAAATTTTGAATGATCAGCCACGATATAGATTAACCTTGAAACACTGATTATTTCTTTTTGAACCTGACTATAAGCTTCGTTGCCAATACTAATCTGTTGACGTTCAATATCGACAGCGCTCACACATATTACCGCCAAATCGAACGACATGGATCGTATCGAAGCGATTGCAATAGAGCCCCCAAAGGAATCATTGACCTCCCCATAAGCCCCTCCAATCAGATAAAAATCTGCTGCATTGCGTCTTTTGAGGATTGTCGCAATACTTAACGAATTCGTTACAAACTTGCAGGAACATTCAGCAGGAATACACTTCGCAACCTCTACAGCCGTTGTCCCTGAATCAAGGAAAACAGTCTTGTCATCTGTAAACAGACTGACAACCGCCCTGCCGATCCGAGCCTTCTCATCAACATTGCTTATCGATCTATATTCGTTCGTATAGTCTTTTGAAACTGGCAGGTTTGTCATTGCGCCACCATGGGTCCGTGATAGCTGGCCACGTTCCTCAAGTGACGCTAAATCACGACGAATTGTCGCAACTGATACGCCAAAGGTTTCGCAAAGCTCACCGAGCTTGGCAGAGTGTTTTTGATTAATGAGCTCAAGAATACGTTGCTGTCGAACAGCAGCTAGCTGGTTATCGTCTGTTGCCATTGTGCGTTCCTACATTACCAGCTTACAAATCAAGCTTGAGTGGTTGCTATCCGTCATACGCATGATATCACTTATAATCACTCAATAACGATCATACTCGATCAGTTCATTTAATAGCAGGTCACGTACCCGATTGCACACTACTAGTATCTCAACCGTCTAAGGCTCTGCAGCGCATTACTGTTTGCAATTATCAGAGCATTGCCAAACTTAGCTACATTTACTCTTAATCATAGCTCGTACATTGATTGTTAATCCGACAGGTCAAGCCGACTTAATATGACGATTGAGGCCTGGTGGCCCACACAGATTTCAAATCCGCTGAGAACGGTATTTACCCGGCCTTGTAATTTCAACTCCTACGCTACTGCCCATAGACCAACTCAGTGAAAAAATTGTTGACTTGGCAACGAAACTATTATTAACTAACTTATGGTTAATAATGTAGTTCAAAATCAGCGAGCACCCGCCTCGTTACGTCGTACTCACCGAAGTCTAGCGCTCAACGAGATACTCATGACCGGTGGGATTTCTCGAACCGGACTTGCTGAAGAACTCGGCATGTCGCAGATGGCGATGTCCAGAATTGTCCGAGATCTGTTTGATGCTGATCTGGTGGAAGAATATGGCGTGGAAGTTCGTGAGAGCGGACCCGGCCGCCGCCAACGCATGTTGCGAATCCGACCAGATGGTGCCTACTCCACTGGTATTGTCCTCAGCGCCTACTACAACGAAATTTGTATCGTTAAAGCGAATGGTGAAATCTTAGCTCGCCGCATTATTCCTGTGAAAAAAATAGCGGACAGCGAAGCTGCAGTAAGAAAGCTTGCCAAGGCGCTGAACAAGCTAATCGATGAAAACAACATACCGCGACAACGCATTGTGGGAGTTGGAGTCGCTGTTGCTGCTCAGCTCGACCCAACTAATCAATCTGTGGTAGCCGGGTATTTATTGGGCTGGGAATCATTCGACCTAGTGAAACAAGTTACCAACATTACCGGCCTACCCGCGTATGCCGAGACTATTGCAAACGCGCTGACATTAGCCGAGGTCACGGTAGGTACTATCAAGAAAAAGGAAAATGTCATCGTGGTCAGATCAGCCACAACCATGGCAGCATCCGTGCTGATGCATGGCCAGTTGGTTAGAGGCCAAGCCCAACAAGCGGGGAGAATCGGTCACTTCCACACCAAGAAAACTAAGCTGCGTTGTTCATGCGGATCGAATAGTTGTTTGAATTGCTGTGCATCAGGCTGGTCAGTATTGGCTCGTCTGGGCAAAACCTCAAACAATGAATATCACCCAGACGATGTCGCAGCATACGCCCGGGAAATCAATCAGCTCATTGAAGATCAAGCCCATGCAAAAGCTGGGCAAAAAAAAGACGCCAGCCAAACACGGATACTCAAAGATGCCGGTACTGCATTTGGTCGGTCCCTGGAGCAACTCAATCAATTTCTAGAACCTCAGGTCATCATCATATACGGCTCCATGTCGAGGCTTATTGATTATCGCGAAGGCATTAGCCACTCGCTAGGTGGCAATAACGAAGGAAAAGCTACGCTTGCGAAAATTCGTTACGGCGAGATCAGTGCCGTACGTGCAGCGGGCATTCTTGCACTAAAAGAATCAATCTACTCACCCACTCTGGACTTTGAGCAAGTGTGCGAGACAGCAGCGGTCAGTAGCCTCGGAACCGCAGCAGGCGACAATTAATAATGCAAGTGCACGCCACCTCAGTTGCAATGGACAATCCTTCAAAGCCTAATATGTTGAAAATGGCTCGCATCGGTTGCGCATTCGTATTAGCAGGCTTCAGTTTGTACACCGCTTTTTTTGGCATAATGTCAGACATGATCCAGCGGTCCGTGCATTTAGGGCTCGTGCTGGTATTGGTTTATTTAGGAGCGTTGGTACCGTCCTCTTTGGGACTAATAAGCAATCGTGTATTACGCCTACTTTCGGTAGCGCTAGCCATTATCGGCCTGGCCACGATGCTCTATCAAGTCTGGTTTTTCGATGATATTGCATCGCGCTATGGCGAATTAACTCAGATAGAATTCTATATAGGCCTTGTTGCCACACTCATATTACTTGAAGCAACACGCCGCACAATTGGCTGGCCCATCGTTATTCTAGCCATCATATTTCTAATGTACGCCTACTTTGGCTACTTGCTACCAGGTATCGCCAACCATCGTGGCTACGACCTGGAACGTATCATGTCGCAACTTTATTTGGGCGGTGGCGGTATCTTTGGCACACCTCTGGGAGTTAGTTCCACCTTTGTCATTTTGATCGTCCTGTTCGGTGCAGCGCTGGAAACATCGGGTGCAGGCAAAGTTCTCATGGACATCGCTACATCGTTGACTGGTCGCTCTCGCGGCGGTCCTGCAAAAGCTGCCGTGGTGGGGTCCAGCTTGATGGGCATGGTATCTGGTACAGCGGTGGCCAACGTACTAACCACCGGCACCATTTCAATCCCTCTAATGAAACGCACAGGCTACCGACCCGAGGTTGCCGGAGCCATCGAAGCCGTGGCATCAACGGGCGGCCAGTTAATGCCACCGGTAATGGGAGCCGCGGCCTTCCTCATGGCAGATCTTACCGGCATTTCCTATTTTGAGATTGCGCGAGCTGCCATCATTCCAGCCTTGCTGTACTATGTTGTTTTGTTTTCCGTGGTGCATCTGGAAGCCGTAAAACAAGGCATTGCCTTGTTGAAGCTTGAAGAGCTTCCATCTCTGTCCAGAACGTTGAAGGCCGGCTCTCACTTACTATTATCTCTGCCGGTGTTTGTGTATATGTTGTTTTCAGGATATTCCGTCATGTACGCTTCTTTCTGGGCGTTTATCGCGGCAATACTACTGAGTTACGTCAGACGCTCCACTTGGCTTACCCCCAAAAAGCTCTATCAAACCATCATAAATGGCGTAGAAGCTGTTCTGCCAGTCGCAACCGCGTGTGCCAGCGCCGGCATTATCATCGGCGTCATAACTCTAACGGGCCTGGGATTAAAATTCTCCTCGCTCGTCATATCTCTATCAGCTGGCAATCTTTTTCTGGCGCTAGTACTCACGATGATAGCCTCTTTAATACTAGGTATGGGTCTACCCACAGCAGCCGCCTATATTCTAGTAGCAACACTTGCAGCACCAGCACTTGAGCAACTCGGTGTCAATCAGCTTGCCGCTCATCTGTTCGTCTTTTACTCAGCGATGCTCTCATCAATCACCCCTCCAGTTGCGCTCGCAGCCTACGCCGCGGCCGGGCTTGCCCAGGCCAATCCGTTCCGTATCGCCCTAGTTGCCTGTCAATTCGGTTGCGCGGCCTTCATCGTCCCCTATTTCTTTGCCTACAACCCAGCGTTGCTGATGGTCGATACCACGCCTGGTGTTGTCATCATCGCTGCACTGACAACTGTTGTTGGTGGCATTTGCCTAGCTATAACAATACAAGGCTGGTGCCTTAGAAAACTGAATTTTTTAGAACGGATCGCTTATGCAGTGGTTGTCTGGCTACTGCTCGATACCAGCCTCACCACAGACATTGCAGGAATTATCCTTTTGGCCGTATTGGCCTCACACCAGTTCGTTACTCACTCGCAACGAACTAAACAACACACGCAACAGTAGTAGAAACTCTTATTGGAGGAGATACATGAAACTATTTAAAACTCTCGCAACAACAGGCACAGTGGTAGTTGCCTCACTGTTGTCCAGTCCGGTTATACTTGCAGCCGACCTGAACCTGTCCATTGGTTCCTGCCCAGTGGGTTGCACTGCCTACACATGGTCAGCAGGCATCGCTGAAGTTATCAATAAAAATGTAGAAGGCGTCAGAGTGACAGCCGAAGAAACCAAGGGCTATGTTGCCAACATCAAGTTGATGCAAAAAGACCAAATTGAAATCTCAATGGCGACGTCACTGTCCTCTTATCAAGCTTATGCAGCGTCCGGACCCTACGAAGGTAGTGAGAAAGGCGCGATACTGAGCTGGATGGCGATAGCACCTGTTGCCATGCACGTCATCACACTCAAAGACGGCCCAGTGCAATCACTAGCAGATCTTAAGGGCAAGCGCGTAGGCATGGGTCAGCCTGGTGGTGTGTCCATGCTAGACGCGGACGCAATGATGAATGTTCTGGGATTAACTCCAGACACAGATTTCAAACCGTTCCGTATCCGTCTCGGTGGAATGGCCGACGGCCTTGCAGACGGCAATTTGGATGCTGCACTATGGAATGGTAGTTTTCCATTACCACCTGTCGTGAAGCTCACGGCTGGACGTGAAATTCAACTGATTCCTATTTCGGATGAGTTTTTCGACAAGATGCGCGCTGAATATCCCCCCTACTTCCGTTTGTCAATTCCCGGTGGTTTGTACAAAGGTGTAGACGAGCCCACACCAACGTTTGGTCTTGCCAACGGTATGGTGCTGTCTAAAGATGTACCCGAAGACATCGTCTACAACATGACCAAAGCTATCTTTGAAAATCTTGAAGGACTTAAGGCTGTTCATCCAGCATTTGGCCGAGTCTCCAAAGAATCGGTGCTGAATGGTTTTGGTGCGCCATTACATCCTGGTGCATTGAAGTATTACCGCGAGATTGGTGTGCCGGGCATTGAAGATTTCGTCACTCGAACGGCAGAGTAATCGAAACACAGGCGTAGTAGCTAACGGGCCAAACAAAATATTCAGTACCCCAATAGCCGCTACGCCGCTGATCTCACTTTGACTACTATTTCCAAACTACCCTCCCAAACAGACATGAGTTCATCAGCATCAACAAAGACACGGCCCAATATCGTCTTGATCATGACCGATCAACAGAGAGCCGATTCCATAGCCTCCTTAGGGGCGCCCTGGATGAACACCCCGCACCTTGATCGATTGGCAAAGGAAGGCGTCGCCTTTACCAATTGTTTTGTGACATCACCAGTATGTGTGTCCTCACGTGCAAGTGTCTTTCGCGGCATGTATCCGCACACAACCAATGTGTACACGAATTTCGAAAAGTGGGAACCCAACTGGGTTCAATGGTTGGCTGATGCAGACTACCACTGCGTTAATATCGGTAAAATGCACATCAACCCCTACGATGCCAAAGGTGGATTTCATCAACGCTTCCCGGTTGAAAACAAAGACCGCCCGTTATTCCTGGAACAACACGAACGTGCCATTTACGACGAATGGGACAAAGCACTCAAAGCGCGTGGCTTACGCAAGCCATCACGCTACACGCGACTCGAAGATGATCCCGATAACTATAAGCAAACGTTAGGGTGTTTTACCTGGGAAATTGATGATGATATGCATCCTGATAATTTCGTGGGCAACACCAGCCAATGGTGGTTGAACGAAAGAAAATCAACAGCACCGTTCTTTCTGCAAATTGGTTTCCCCGGCCCTCACCCACCGTACGATCCTACAGCGAATTATCTGGCGTTGTACGACAATGTAGACATTCCAGTTGCCGAAATTACCGCCGCTGAACTTGCTGCACAGCCAAGCATGCATCAGAAGTTGCGACAGAGCATGGTCGATTTCAATATAGACAGTGTTGCTTGGCGTGAAAACCCCAGCAAAGAGGATCTGCTGCGCTTACGCCGACATTACGCGGCTAATGTCACCATGATTGACGATCAAGTTGGCGGCATCATGGATGTATTAGAGCAACGAGGATATCTCGACAATACCATCGTCATCTTCTGCTCCGATCATGCTGATGCACTTGGAGACCACGGCCATATCCAGAAATGGACCATGTACGACAGCGTCACAAGAGTGCCATTGATCTTCCGCGCACCACAACATCTGAAAGCCGGACTGCAGTGTGATGATCTTGTCCAACTCATGGACATCGCACCAACCATTCTCGAACTAACCGGTATCAGCATCCCCGATAATTGGGAAGCAAAGCCGGTTACCTCCCTATTGGTTGACGGTCAATGGCAAGACGGCCCTATTCGTGAGTATGTGTATGCCGAACTGGGGCGTGATCATATTCAGTCTGCCTCAGAGCTTGTCATCATGCGCCGGGGAAAACGCTTCAAGGTCGTTGTATACCCCGGTGAAGACGACGGTGAGTTTTACGACCTCGACACTGATCCAAACGAAGTCAAAAACTTATGGTCGCTAGCGCCTTACCGACAACAGCGTGACCAGGCTGTGCATGAGGTGCTGCAATGGCTGGCTTTAAGTAGCTTCAGAGCCAATCGTCCAAAAATTCAAAAAGCACAAACCCCAATGAACATTAGCTCGGAAAAGGATTGACCCCATGGCTCGGCCGAACATAGTACTCATACAAGCAGATCAACTCACATCCATGGTGCTGCCGATGTACGGTGGGCCGATCGTCAAGACACCCAATATCAGCAGCCTAGCTGACGATGGAGTAACTTTTCTAAACTCCTATTGCAACAATCCCGTCTGTGGCCCTTCACGGGCATCAATGATGAGTGGGCAACTGTCATCGAAAGTGGGCTGTTATGACAATGCAGGCGAATTCCTATCTTCCATACCCACGTTTGCACACTATCTACGATATCTTGATTATCGGACCTGCCTCTCCGGGAAAATGCATTTCGTCGGCGCTGATCAACTACACGGTTTTGAAGAACGAATAACCACAGACATCTACCCTTCGGACTTTGGCTGGACCGCAGACTGGACGCGACAGAATGAACCTTATGCGCCCTCTGGTATGAGCCTGCGTTCGATAGTTGAAGCTGGCGTGTGTAAGCGTAGCCTGCAAATAGACTATGACGAAGAAGTCTGTTTTCAAACAGTACAAAAAATCTATGACTATGCGCGTGATACCGACGAGCGCCCATTCATGATGATGGCTTCCTTCACGCACCCGCACAATCCGTTTGTTACAACGCAGGAATTCTGGGATTTATACAACCACGACGACATAGAGCTACCTGGGGTACCTCACAAGCCAATTTCAGAACGCGACCCTTGGTCACAACGCTACGCTTCCACCATTCGCGAAGATGAGCATGATGTATCTGACGCTCAGCTATTAAACGCACGTCACGCCTACTACAGCATGGTGTCGTACTTTGATAGTTTAGTGGGTCGCATTATCAAAGCGCTTGACGATGGTGATTTTCTCGACAACACCTACATCATCGTTGTCGGCGATCACGGAGAAATGCTGGGAGAACGTGGCACTTGGTTTAAATTTCTACCTTTCGAATGGTCGGCACGCGTACCGCTAATTGTAAAAGGTCCTAAAGCGAAAAAAGGTCATGTAGAAACAAAAGGTGTGTCTTTGGTGGACCTACTGCCTACCATGCTGGATATCGCCACAGACGGAAATCCCCCTGATTTGGCAGATAATCTTGACGGTCAAACACTGATGGACATGATGCAAGGTGACAATAGTAAACGAGCCGATGATGTCATGATGGAATTCACCGGCGAAGGGGTTTATGCACCGGCACTAATTCTGCGCCAGGACGGAATCAAATACATTCACTGCAGAACAGACCCACCGATGATGTTCGACCTGAACAACGATCCGCAGGAATTGAACAACTTAGCAGACGACCCTGCCTATGCTGATACTGCAAAAAAAATGAAGGCAGAAATTGACAGCCGCTGGAACTACGATGAGCTGGAAAAAGAGATTCTGGTGACCCAAAAGCGACGGCTATTCGTGCAACAGTCGCTACTCAAAGGCAAATGGACTGGCTGGGATCATCAACCCCATGTGGATGCAACCCGAGCGTATGTTCGCGGTTCGATAGACCCTAATACAACTTCAACCAAAGCACGCCGTCGCTTACCCTTTGTTGAGGAAGTGAAACCGGATCATCCGCGTAAGACTGATTGAATCACATTAAAACCAGCCGGAGTTTCTCCGGCTGGCCACCTACAAGGAAACAGTGAGTTTTAAAGATTCCTGTGCAGTTTGTCCAATGGCAATTACATTACCTGTTTACTCTAACGTCTTAGCCTGGTTAGAATGAAATCAGATTTGGCCCGTTGGCCCTGCATACCTTTACATAAGGTTACGCTATTTTTGACCGACACCTTTCCAGCTTTAAAGCAATTGATAAATTAAGTTTGCCAATAGTCAAACACTTTACATATGCGATAATCGTTAATTAAGTTTATCGCGAGAGATAGATCTCCTCTGCTATGGGTGTACCTATATTAATACCGCACAAGAGCAGTAACTCGCAAGATCTTTATTTGTTTTTTTTCGTGTCTTTTGGCACAATGTCTGCCTTGCGGCGCATCAGTATTGAATAATTGACTATGCGTGCTTTTAGTTAATTACAATAAGTTGTACAGTTTTTTCTTTCATTATAGAGTCAGGGTTGTAATTTATTTACCAAGCGCTCGCCTCGAGTAGTACTCAGTATATAGTTTCTCGAATCCAGCATTGTCTTTAGCTGTACCAAACCCAATCACAGTACCTGCCTCATCACCTACCAGCCTCTGAGTATCGGAACTAGTGCCATCACCGGTAGACACGTTAACGTTGAACTCAACGAGCGTTATAGGTCGACCAAAAGTAAGAAGATACACACATAATAAAGATTCTTTGCTACTGCGGCAGCATGATTCTCCTGGACATATAAAACAGAATTCCAACTCGCACTGAATATCCATTTCAAAAAGTAAAATGTAGAATTCCTGGCGCATTTATATAACTGGATGTACATACAGCTCAAACTTGGCCCACCTCTCATGATGGTATATTGACGCATCGATTGGAGCATTGCATCATGAACGATTCAAACACCCCTGACGTTGACCAACCCAAACACAGAATCCCACTGGGCATAACGTCATTAGCTCAAAACGAACGTGAACAATTTGGCCAGAAAGTACGACTGGCCATGGGCTGTATGGAAAGCACTTCAGAGCCTGTGAAAGGCAAAGCAATGCCTCTGGATGAGGCATCCATCCGCCAGCGTTTAAAAGCCCTCTCGCAAGAAATCATCTCTCATCACGCTGATCTATTGGTGTTACTGGTCAGATTCGATTATCTGAGAGGCTGGAAACCCAGTGGCACCAGTCACTGCGCAGCTTGGATGAACTTGGAAATCGGCAGTAGCATACAGTCAGCTTGGGAGTACCTGCGTGTTGGCCGTAAGCTACGGTTGTTGCCAACGCTCAGGGTTCTTTTCAGAGCAGGCAAACTCACTTTGTCAAAGGTGCGCCTCATTACTCGCGTGGCAGACGAGGACAATGGAAAAATTCTTTGCCATGCTGCTTTGGACGCATCCGTATCCGATATACAACGTCTCTGCCAAGGGTACCGGTGGAACGATGATGACAATAGTGAAGGTGAGAACGATCAGGCGCTACAGCAATGGAACTCACGCTCACTGACATGGAATGAGGCCAACAACGGTAGCGCTCACATTCACTTGATCCTGCCACCTGAAATTGCACAGGCGTATCTGAACAGTATCGAGCATTCCTTGAATCGACTGGAGGATGATACAGACAGTCAAATATCGCAGCGCCGTGCTGATGCAGCCTTGTTGATGACTGAACCAGTTAACAGAGTGCAGGCAGGGAGATCGCCACCGCTGATCGATCAGCGGTTAAATGAGCAGTTCATGCAGCAGCGACGCAGCCATGAAATAAGCATGTTTAGCTTTGAGAATAAGTTGCGCGACGATAAGGCGTCGTTCAGAAAGGTGCGCACACTATCACCCACGAATTATCGATTGCGTGTCGTTGACGCTCAAGGGCAAGACATCCACGATCACTCAAATGCAGGCTTCAATGAAAGCAAAACGCAGTCGAATTACCAGTCGAACGACTATACACGTGTATATTTTGCCAAACCCATCCCAGACTACTATTACAGCGCGAACAGCGACAGATATGTTCCATTATTCACACATGATGTAGCACGGTGTGTCATTAACGACGGCTGCGTCTGATTTGATTCTGTCGTCTGTACTTTGCCGCACCCAGTGACCAAATTTTGAAACTATGAAGCATTCCCCGAAACCTCTATTTACATTTGCTGTAATCGCAGATACTCACATTATGCCGAATGATGGTGTCGAGACAGCACCCTATCGGGTTTTGCTGAAGGCCAACCAACGTGCTCATCGGGTAGTGGCTGATTTAACCGAGCTAAACCCGAAATTTGTCATTCACGTTGGGGATATGGTTCGACCATTTCCAGCCTTAGCAAACTATGATGAGGTTTGCGATCAGGCGCTGAAACTGTTTCAGCAGCTGCCCTGCCCCGTACACTACATTCCAGGCAATCACGATATTGGTGACAAACCCATTGCTAACGCACCAGCACCCAATGTCTGCGACGCGTTTATTGAAAAATACAAAAACAAATTTGGCAACACTTTTGGATCATTCGAACATCAGGGGGTTAAGTTCATTCTTCTGAATTCATCCGTCATCAATAGCGGGCTTCAGGAAGAGCACGATCAATGGCAATGGTTAGATCAGCAATCACAAGAGGTCGACGGGAAAAGGACATTCCTGTTTATCCACTACCCTCCGTATCTTGTATCCACAAAGGAACAGCCACATTACGACAACATAGACGAACCCGGTCGTACGCGGCTGTTGACACTCATTGAAGATATGGAATCAGAAGCGTTATTCGCAGGACACGTTCATCATTTTTTCTACAACCAACATAGCTCTACAGATATGTATTGCTTGCCGGCCACATCTTTCACTCGTCACGATTTCAGTGAACTCTTTGCCATTGCCCCTAATGTGGATGCAGAGTTTGGCAGAGATGATTCGGCCAAGCTTGGGTATGCCATCGTGGACGTTTATGCAGACAGACATGTCGTGCGTATCGTTAACTCTGATGGGCCACCCCTTCTATCATTACACCCTCGCGACGGCCTTGCTCCTCCCATTGCAGTGCAGTTGAGGCACACGTGGAACGAGGTGCGTGCCTTGCCCCATAATGGGCCACTAGATGATTTTAATCGTAAGAAAGCGCGTAATGACTATCCTATTCTGGCAACTTGGCAAATGGGCATCACCTGGCTTCGTGTTCCTCTGCAAGACCTTGAAGATGAGCAGGCACGACGTCGGATGCAGGCACTGTGTCGCATGGGCCAGCGATTCATTGTCATGAAGTTCGGATTACCTGACGACGAAACATTGGATCTTGTTTGCAAACATGCCGAATTAGTCGGTGCAATGGAGATAATTCTTCCACCGCGTGCGCCTAATACAACTTCGGCCTCACTAAACGAGTGGCGTAATAAATTGAATGTACCGATTTACCTCGGGTCGATGGAAAGTTCAGCAGATCTGCCTAGTAATGATGCGAAGTACTTCGCCCATTCAACAAGTTTTGGATGCCGCGTCAACGAGCCTGCTCACATCGAGTTGCTTATAAACGGTCAGAGTAATTTGCTTACAGCGTTTGATGGTGTACTGTTTCAAATACCGTCCAATGAAATGATCCTGCCTCAAATCGCTGCCATTAACGAGCTCAGTGCCAGAATTGACAAGTCGGCCATGGTGCATGTGATGATGGCAAAACAGCAACCGGCGTCAGCTCCATTTGGCCAACTGTGGATTGCCAATCGTACGGCTTGTGCCTGTATTGCTGCACTGTCCCTATCAAACGGGATTGTCGTACTAGACTCTCTAACGGATATTGATCGAGGCGATTTCCCTCGCAAAGGCCTGATCGACCGGCGTGGCAATATTAATCTTGCCGGCCAATACTTGCGATCACTGTTGTCAGTGTTGGTGAGTAGCGTCGATAGTTATCATGTCGAACTTGGCGACATTGTAGCAACTGATACTTATACTTGCGTAAGCTTTCAACAGTGTTCTCACGCCTATCAGCTATATCTGATGCACGAGGGTGAAGTTAAGACGATCCAGGACTTCGGGAATCGCATTGAGCAAGCGACACGTTGCATTGACCTAGAAACGGGCCAACCGATGATCAACGTTGGCGAAGCATCGTTAAGTAAAGCGTTGCTGCTGCAACTTGAAGATCGTCATAAGCTGCAGAGTCTACTTCACTGCCAGCCTTGACAACTTATGACGCACGTACCAAATTAATTAGTGCCTAGACACCGTACTTCGATACGAATTTAGTGCGCAAGAATACTTCAAGACCTTCAATGCCACCTTCCGATCCATAGCCGGATTCATTGACACCACCGAAAGGCGATTCAGGTGTTGATATTCCCGCATGGTTAACACCCACCATGCCGGCTTCCAGCAATTCTTCCATCGCGGTGGCTTTCGCCCCGTCTTGTGTATAGACAAATGATGCGAGGCCAAAGGGCAGTGAATTAGCGCGTGCTACTACTTCATCAAAAGTGGAGAACGATGATATCGGTGCTATAGGTCCAAAGGGCTCTTCAGTCATCATACGTGCATCATCGCTCACATTGCTTAACACAGTCGGTTCGAAGAAATATCCCTGGCTATCAATACGTTGACCGCCCGTTTCAATTTTCGCACCGTGGCTGACAGCATCGCTAATGAATTCATCCATGATATCAAGCCGCCTATGGGCGACTAGAGGACCCATGGTTACACCATCGTCAAGACCATTACCAACCTTGATTTTATTTACACGCTCAGTGAAACCTTGTATAAATTCTTCGTATATATTTTCTTGTGCGTAGAAGCGTGTCGGAGAGATACACACCTGCCCCGCATTTCGGAATTTGAAACCTACCATGTCGTCGAGTGCTTTTTCTATATTGGCATCATCAAAGACAATCACGGGTGCATGCCCGCCCAATTCCATGGTGCATCGCTTTAAGGTATCAGCCGCCAATTTTTGCAGATGCTTACCCACCGGAATGGAGCCAGTAAACGACAGCTTACGAGGTATCTGTGAGGCAAGCACATGACGAGATACTTCATCAGGTACGCCAAATACGACATTTAATACACCAGGCGGTAATCCGGCATCCTGAAAACAACGAGCCATAGCAACAGAGGTACCAGGCGTTTCTTCACTGGGTTTGATAAGCATTGAACAACCGGCCCCGAGCGCACCACCAATTTTTCGCATCGCGTTGTTGGCTGGAAAGTTCCAAGCAACAAATGCGCACGCGGGTCCTACGGGTTCTTTGATAACCACTTGCCGAACACCCGGAAACCGAGACGGTATCAGTCGACCGTATGCACGCTTACCTTCTTCCGCGTACCAACGCAAAACCTCAATAGCGAATTGCAATTCAACTTTCGATTCAGCTAAGGGTTTGCCCATTTCCATCGTCAGAGTTTTCGCAATGGTGTCTATGCGTTCTTCCATAAGATTGGCAGCATTGGACATAATTTTCTGACGCTGATTGGCAGGTGTTTTTTTCCAAATTTTGAATCCCTTCAAGCTGGACGCAAGCGCCCGATCGAGATCCGCAGTGGAAGCATGAGGCACATGTGCTATCACCTCCTCTGTGGCAGGGTTAATGACAGCCTCCTGGCGTCCTTCGCTGCCCTGACACCATACACCTGCGATCAGTAATTCAAGTTTTTCCGGATACATAGTTTTCGTTTGTCCGTTATTAATCAATGTATTCACTTAAAGAACGCTTGCCTTGCATCAATGCTTCAACCGTCTCAAATCCAAGCTGTGGCCAATCCGGCGGCACTGCTGGCACCGACGGCAATCGCAATCTGCCTTTGGTTGCATCAACTCCATCTTTTCGTACAAATCGGGTGTCATCACCGATACGCGCTATATGATCCCATTTGGGTGTCTCGCCAGGAATACTAGCGATGAAGTTACGCTCATTCTGGCTTTTCAGAACCTTTTTTGTCAGCTCTTCAGTATTCCAATCTCTACACGCGATAGCATGCAGCTCTGCGATGACTTCCTGACAAGATGTATCATCATTAAGATTGACTAACTCGTTGGGATCAGCCTCAAGATTGTATAGGAGCGATGGGTGATCATCGGTCAGAATGTACTTGTATTTTCCTTTGACTATCATGCGACACGGTACGCATGGGCCTATCGCTAGATAATCACTAATCGCTGTATCTTCACCTAACGAAAGTGGATTTTGTACTAGCGGTAAAATGCTGGTGCCATCAAGTTCCATGGTTTCGGTTTCCTGTGCTGGCAACCCAGCCATATCCAGGAACGTGGGTAGTAAATCCACCAGAGAGACAACGCTTGAACAGCGTGTACCCGTTGGCATGCCCGGCATGGAAACAATCAACGGGACATGGGCAGACCACTCCCAAAAGCATTGCTTGAACCACATACCGCGCTCGCCCAGCATCTCCCCATGATCTGATGTAAAGACGACCGCGGTGTTATCACGTAAACCGGTCTTCTCCAATGTATCGAGAATTTTTCCTACTTTGTCATCGATGTAGGAGATCATACCGTAGTAGGCATGTCGGGTATCGCGTAGATGATTAGCACTGATACGATGACGATGTCTTCCATGAGCGAAGAACAGTGCTTTGGAATGATAATCCAACTCTTCAAATGGAATTTCACCAACAATCGGCGAATCTATTTCTTCTGCGCTATACCGATCCCAGTAATCTTGGGATACCGTAAATGGCGTATGGGGGCTAGTGAACGACACCAGTTGGAAAAAAGGATTACGCGCAGGCTCTCGGGCATAGTCATACAAACCCTGTATGCAGGCATGCTCAACCTCATCGTCGTAGTCTTCCTGCATAGTGCGAATACATGAACCCGCCTCTACAACGCCATTGAGCGCTGTGCCTGAAGGGACGAATGCCGGACCGGCACTCCAATCAGCAATCCATTGATAGTTTGCTGGGTATACATCGGTAACTGAACGCGTATTGAATCCATGCAATTGATCAGGTCCGATAAAATGCATCTTGCCGCATAGCTCTGTCCAATAACCGGCCTTTCTCAAAAAATGAGCCATGGTGGGCGTGGAGCTTGATAACTCATTGGCATTGTCGTAAACACCAATTTTTGGCGATAACTTTCCGGTAAGTAGGGAAGCGCGACTTGGCACACACAGCGGATTATTGGAATAGGCATTCTCAAACACCGTACCTTGTTTCGCCAATCGATCAAGGTTGGGAGTTTTACACACACCATTACCGTACAGGCCTAGCGCATGAGCCGCTAACTGATCAGCCATGATAAAAATAATATTGGGCGGGTTTTGCGCAGGCATTGTTTATTCCTTAAAGAGATAACGTGAATTGTGCTGCATCATGGCCGCACCTTTATGCCCAATCATCAACGTAGGTGCATTGGTATTGGCCGATGTTATGGATGGCATGACAGACGCATCAATGACACGCAATCCATCTACACCTCTAACACGAAGCTCAGGATCCACCACTGAACGGTCATCACTGCCCATTCTGCATGTGCCTACGGGGTGAAAAACTGTGCCTCCACCGTTTCGGATGGCATCCAGTATCTGAGCATCTGTTTGAGTGTCCTTACCAGGAACAATCTCGGTATCCCATAGGTTG
Source organism: Granulosicoccus sp. (assembly GCA_047634635.1). GTDB lineage: Bacteria > Pseudomonadota > Gammaproteobacteria > Granulosicoccales > Granulosicoccaceae > Granulosicoccus. The sequence goes on from JBLIIE010000030.1 coordinate 21,387, forward strand.
CGAAACGCAGCTTGGTCATTAATTTTACGTAGAATCTTTATCGCATCTACCATGACGTCACGGTCTTTTTTTGTGGAGAGATAGTTCGGTGCAATGGTGGGTTGTTGAAAAGGATCAGTCGATTGAATGGTTACCGAACCCCGACTCTCGGGATGACACTGCCAAACCGATGATGTAAAACCGGAATACTTATGTAGTGGCGTGCCAGGTTTATCAACCGACAACGGCATCACATTGAATTGAATGTCTGGTCGTCCGTCAGTGGCAAACTGCGTACAGGCTGCACCACCTACCTGCCCCGCACCAACCGTCAATGGACCACTACCTGCCAGCATCCAGTCGAGTCCCATTTTTGCAAGTTTGAAAGGATTCCGGACATCATCGTTCAAGGATAGTTTTTGATTCATTTTAACCACCATGCGCATTTGGTAATGATCCTGCAGATTCTCGCCAACCTCCGGGGAGTCGGCGACTACATCAATGCCATGGTGTCGCAACAGATCGGCAGGGCCCACGCCCGACAACTGCAATATTTGCGGAGATTGTAGTGAGCCTGCTGACAACACGACTTCGTTACTAGCCATAGCTCGGTGGCGTTGAGCACCGCTCACCCATTCCACGCCCACTGCTCGCCCATTTTCGATAATGATTCTGGACACGTGCGCTTTCGTCTCAAGCGAAAGATTGGAGCGCTGCAACGCGGGTTTTAAGAAAGCTGTGGCGGCACTGGCGCGAAAACGTTTTGATATGGATAGCTGATAAGAGCCGACACCGTGAGTGGTTGCACCATTGAAATCAGAATTGAATGGCAGACCATATTCTTGCGCCGCTTTCACCCAGGCAGCACAGGCTGGATTCTGGTTGCGCAAATCAGACACTGAAAGCTCACCGTCTCTGCCTCTATAGTGATCTTCACCGCCGGTATAGCTCTCCAATTCTTTAAAATGCGGTAACACCTCATCGTACGACCACTGTGTAGCACCTTGTTTGGCCCAGCCGTTATAGTCTTCTTGCTGTCCACGGATGAACACCAAGCCATTGATAGAGCTTGAACCACCCACTACATGTCCACGCGGCCACACAATGCCTCGCTGTCCGTCACCGTCTGAAGGTTCGGTGTTAAACACGCGTGAAAAACGTGGATCATAGATGGATCGAAAATAACCGACGGGTAGTTTCAGCCAGAAATTACTATCCCATCCGCCGGACTCAAGAACCAGAACCTTTGCATCGGGATCGGCTGACAGGCGGTTTGCAACGACAGAACCTGCAGAGCCTGAACCAATAATAATGTAATCATATTCTGTTGTAGCCATGGCGCTAACGATCCAGCTGCATGTTTGACAACGCTTGCAGGTTTATCCCCAAGCCTGGTTCGTCACTGATAGTTATCCGACCATTTTCTACAGGGGGTGAAAATAGCCCTTCTCTGAGTGGGTTTGGATTGGAATCAATTTCCAACAATCCGGGTCCGCCAACAGCTGCTAATAAGTGTGCAGAAGCCGCCAGACCAACTCCGCCACCGAGAAAATGCGGGCATAAACGTTTACCCTGCTGCAGAGCCTCATGGGCGACAGGAACAACACCGCTAAAACCACCCCACTTGCACATGTCTGGCTGCATAACACTCAACCAGTTTGATGTATTAGCGTCTGAAAATGATTGTGTGTCTGCAATGTTTTCGCCCGCTGCTAATGGAATTGCAGACGCCTCTGCTAGAGTTGTCCAGTGCTCGTGCGGTGAGTCAGCCATTATGGGCTCTTCCAGCCATTGGATGGGATAGTCGGACAACCTACCGACGTGTACTATGGCTTCGTCCAGGGTCCAGGCTTGATTAGCATCCACCATTAGTTGCTCAGTAATATCGAGCTGTGTGCAAATGCGTTCAATGTTCGGATAATCTATATCGTCACCAAACCCGATTTTCAATTTGAACGCTGTGTAACCGGCAGCGCGGCAGCGCGAGACTGTTTCTGCTGCACCACTTGGATTGATACCGCTGGCATACACACCAATGGTTGAGTGTTTCGCACCCAGCAATTTATGGAGTGGCAGCTCCAGCCGTTTGGCGACAAGATCCCACAAGGCACCATCAATGCCTGCAATTGATTGGGCTATCGGGCCATGTTCACCAGTTTGAATGGCCAGACGTTTAAACTGTTTTTGCAATGTATCGAAACATTGCGTTGGGTCTGAAAACTCCTTCCCGATTAACGCAGGAAGTATGACTGACTCAAGCAATCTTTCTCGGTGTTCTGCCCCACAAGATGGAAAATTGCACCAGACCTCACCCACGCCGACATGTCCCTTCGTGTCTTGCAAGAGCAAGTAGACCGCTGGCCGGTCGATCATGATGCCGAAGGAAGTTTGCACTGGGGTTTTGATGGGAAAACGCAATACGATGGTGGTGGCTTTTGCGATAACAAACGACAAATCACTGTTGGCGAATTCAGCTGGAATAGAATTAATCATAGTAGGTCAAAGCGTGTAAACAACTCGGCGGGGGCATCGGCTTCGCGCATCAAGCGGATCATGGATTGCAGCAATCTTGCTTCAACATCAGGCACGTCGATCGGATTATTCTGTTCAGGATCTGTCTGTAGATCAAATAGCGCAGTTTGTGTGTCCGCCAGCTTTAAGCCCTGTACTTCCAGGGGAATACCCTCATCGTCGGTACGGGGTTTTAGTTTTAATAAAGGTACACCTTTGCTAAATGAAAACGGCTCGACCAATGTTGCATCGACTAACTCACTGATGGCAAAACGTGAGGTCATGCGCGTCGGCATTAGTGTGTACTCGTACAACCCATCAGCGTTCATCATCGATGGATAGCGATAATAAACATACCTGCCATCGGTTACGTTGCACGCTGCACCAAAGTAGCCGTATATGGCCGCATCCCTAAGTGGTTCATCATTCTCCAACAGCGGTAGTAGTGACTTGCCCATGACATCCGGTGGCACCGGCTGATCATGCAACTGCAAAACAGTGGGCATGATATCGATTGTCTGAGTTAGTGAATCGCGACGGGTTCCGCCTTGGGCAGCATGATCCGGATGATAAATCATCAATGGAATTCGCGCGATTTCATCATAAACCGGCATGCGATTTTTCGCCCACCAGTCATGCTCACCGAGTAGAAAACCATGATCGGTTGTCAGAATCAGGCAGGTATCTTTCCAGAGATCATTTTCATCAAAGAAATCTAAAAGTTTGCCAAAATACTCATCACACATTGTGGTCAAGGCTGCATAGTTGGCCCGTAATTCAGCTATTTCATCGGGTGTTTCCGTTACGCGATCATAGATTGGCCAATCAAGGATAGGGCCGCTGTATTGGCGTGGGTACAGGTCGCGAAAACGCTGCGGCGCATGAAAAGGCTCATGCGGATCAAAGCACTCCAATTGCAATAGCCAATCCTGCTCTGTGTGATTTTTTTCTAAGAATTCATGGGCGAGATTGAATACCTGCGGCCCACAATAGTCTGCCTCATCAGACACGTACTCACTATTGATCATGTAGTTGAGACGATGATGCTGTGTTGGGTGATAGTCTTTTTTAAGCGCATCAGTATCAGGATTGACATGTGCCTTCCAGCGATCTATGGCCTGGCCACGGACTAATTCCCAAGACGAATAGCGTTGATGGTAGGTACCACCGCCATCGGCAAAGTAATGATGATGGTCTGTAACGATATGAGAGTATGTACCCGATTGTTTTAAAAGTTCGGGCAGAGAATCATCGAACGGTTCAAGTGGCCCCCAACTGCGGTGCAGGAAGTTATAGCGCCCTGTGTGTAAATCGCGCCTTGCCGGTATACATGGCAGGCTACCTACGTAGTGGTTATCGAATGTGATAGCTCGTTCGGCAAAGCGGGCGAAGTTTGGTGTTTTCACCTGTGTACTACCATAACACTCCATGGCGTTGCGGTTTAGAGAATCGAGCAGAACAAATACCGTTTTCACAACACCAATCCTCCGGCTATGACGCCGTTCTGGCCCTCTGCACTATCAAGCAAGGGCTGTATGTCGAATGATGGCGTGTAGACATGTTTGGTCAATGCAAAAACACAGGCTGCTTCCGCAGTTCCACTTATCGTGTGCTCATGTGCTGCCAAAATTCGAATGTCTATATTGTATTTTTCTAAGGTACTACTAAAGCCATCACAATACGTTTCATTGCGTCCCAGCGGACCTGTTAATACCAGCGAATGCGAGGCCATTGAATGCAACAGGCCTACACAATGCTTTGCCAGTAATTCACCTGCTTTGCGTATGACTGATTGATAGCTCTCATTGCTTCTAGCGTTTGACGACAATACCGATCGTAATTTGGCTTCCTGGCTCTGCAAGTCACGAATCTCGACGTCACTGGATTCGATCAAATCGAGTTGATTCAGGATCGCCCAGCCAGAGGCGACGGTGTTAAGACATCCTCTGGCACCACATGAACACAACAAACCGTCTGGCTCAACACAACTGTGGCCGATATGCCCTGCTCGATTGTTATCCCCTCGAACCACCTCCCCGTTGCAGATAACAGCGCCACCAATACCAACGGCTGCACGTATCAGAATCAATTCCTCCACACCGGTGCAACTGCCGGTGCGATATTCAGCGACAGCAATACAGCGGTTGGCATTGTCGATCACAACATTTAGATGCAACCGTTCCGAAATACTTTCTCTGATATCAAATACCGGCCAACCAAGATACGGCGAGCTATCGAGTATGCGACCACTACTGTCGAGATAACCGGCAATGGCAACCCCTGCTCCAAACACCCGGCGCGGGTCCAGATTGTGTTTGTTTAAAAGCGCAAGCGCCGCACTCGAAATCTCATCGAGTGTTTTCACTGGATTGCTTAGATCACTTGGCTCTACTTGAACGATTTCGAGAACTCGACCTGAGATATCGGACAGCGCTACGGCTGAATTGAACGCAAGAATACTCAAGCCTAAAACGTATCCGCCGTCAGCATTAATTTCCAGACCTGAGCGTTTTCGTCCGCGACTGGGCTCCTGTAAGAGTGCGGCCGCTCTATCTGATTCCAGTAGGCCAGCATCTTGAACCAAACCAGCAGAGTTCAGTTCCTGGACAATCCGCGTCATTGCTGCGTTCGTCAGTCCAGTAGCCTCTGCCAGCCGTGTCCGGTCAATACCTGGGGTATCCAGCACACGTTGCATAACTTCGGTTCGATGGCGAGCCCTAATGCCATCAGTGCGACCTTTCCCGTCAATTTTGGAAATATTGCCCTTCATTCGTGATTGTTTATTTAATTACTTACGGTAATTAAATAAACAATCACGGATAATGTCAAGAAAAAGATGCCTTCCGCTATTACCTACTTCTTTTCGACCATGAAGAAATAGCAACCGCCGTGATAACAATCAGACCAACCAAGATTTCTCGGATATAGCTATCGACTTGAAGTTGGGTAAGACCATTATCCAGAATACCCAGCATCAATACACCCATCAAGGTATAGAGCACGTGAGGTTCACCATATCGACTCATCGTCATCCCCAGAAATACCGCAGCAATAGCGTCCAGCATGAGCCCACTACCCTGTGTGGGGTTTGCAGAGGCCACGCGTGCTGCGTACATCAAACCCGCTACCGCGGCTCCCAGACCTGTTAGGCCGAACGCAATCAGTCGCAGCCGTTTAACTCTAATACCTGCCAGATGTGCGGCTTCCTTATTGCCGCCGATAGCGTACAGGCGACGACCAAATGTCGTGTGCTCAAGTACAAACCAGCAGATAATGATTACAACCACAGCGGTGATGGTAAGGAAGGGTAGCTTTATTCCTTCTAGCCCAAGGGGTTCCAGTGGTATACCGCCTCTTGCAAAGCCAGAAAAGCCGGTTGGAATATCTCTACCAAAGATGGTTTTTCCACCGCTTATTAAAAACGCAATACCGCTGTAGACAGTTAAGGTGCCTAAAGTGGCGACAAAAGGCAGGATGCCAACCACAGAGACTAAAAATCCGTTAAACAACCCACCCAGAAGCCCGACAAACAAGGCGACCAATAAACCTACCCAAACGGGATAACCCATGGCGAATAGCACGGCAGCAACAATTCCGGAAAGGCTAGCCATAGATCCGACTGACAAATCAAAGTCATTCATAACCATAACAATGGTCATGGCCGCCGCAACCACTGCCAACATGGATAACTGTTGGCTAATGTTAATCAAATTGCGAGCGGTAAAAAACGTATCAGGCAATTGAATGGTAAAGAATACAAGAATGGCGGCAAAACCAAACAAGGTTCCAAATTGTCGAATTGATTTAGTCATACTTGACGTCATGATTATGCGTAAAAATGAGCTAAGAGTTCAGCACTGCTAAGATCACCACGATCAAGAGAATGTGTTTGCCGTCCCTTTTGTAGAACAAGAATACGATCGCACATTCCCAATATCTCCGTCAGATCGCTGGACGTTAGTATGACAACACAACCTTGTGCACTCAACGCTCGAACGAGCGTGTAAATGTCGAACTTCGAGCCGACATCAACACCACGCGTGGGTTCGTCTAATAACAACACAGCAGGATTAGCTTGAAGGGCCCGTGCAAAAACAACCTTTTGCTGATTCCCTCCAGAGAGTTGCCCAACCGGCTGCTCCAGTGAATCGTACTTAAGGCCGACCTTGTCAGCGCCAGACAATGCATCACGACGCTCAAGGTGTAACTTGGCTAAGGCTCCGTAGCTACTCAAGTGAGGTAGTACAATATTTGAACGTATTGACGCATTGAGCATCAATGATTGTGTACGTCTTTCACGGGGAATGTAGGCAATTTTACCCAGCCAGGCTTGTGACGGGTCTTTGGGAAATGGCTTGCCATCCAATTGCGCGCTACCACTTTCAATTCGCTCTAATCCCATAAACAGATTCAATAGCTCGCTTTGCCCTGCTTCAGCTAAACCTGCCACACCCAGAATTTCTCCTTTCTTTAAGGAAAAATGTATGTCCGATAGTGTTTGGGTTTTGACATTATCAACCACCACCAGCGGTTGCCCCATCACGGGTGTGATGGGTGGTGGATACGCATCTTTTACATCGCGTCCAGTCATAGAACGAATGATTTCATCCTTGGAGGTATTGGCAATGGGCTTGGTCGAAATCCAACGCCCGTCTCTCAGGAGCGTTACGTCATCGCAGATGCGTAACACTTCACCCAAGCGGTGCGAGACATAAAGCACAGCGGCACCATTAGCTTTTAGCGTGTTGATAACATCAAACAGCATCTCAGATTCTTTATCAGTTAAGGCAGCTGTTGGTTCATCGAGTACATACAGATCGGCTTGGACGTTGTCATCAGCCACAAGTGCCGCTGCGATTCTGATCAACATTTTATCGCCAGCCGATAAATCTGCGGCAATAGCGGCCACATCAATGTGGATAGCACCCAATAAATTAAGTGCAGCCGTTGCCTTTGCCCTAAGTTTTAGCCAATCAATGGCCAGTCCAAACCGGCGTGGATAGTTGCTACCGAGCAGGATGTTTTCTGCAACCGATACCTGCGGAATGATGTTGAGCTCTTGATGAATAAATCTGAAGCCTGCATCGTGGGCATCTTGAGCAACTTCGAGGGGAAAGGTTTTGCCGTCTTTCTGAAAGACAATATTGTCGGCCTTAACAACACCTGCGATCAATTTGATCAGAGTACTTTTACCCGCACCGTTCTCCCCCATCAGCGCATGTACACGACCACTGTGCAGCGACAAACTGACATCAGACAACGCAGCAACGTCTCCATATGCCTTTGACATATGAGAAAACGTGAGGTTTTGCATTAGTGGGGCCTGTCTAAGGTTTTAGTGAGCACTGTGATACCGCATTTACGCGGCATCACAGAGTGTTGGTCTATTTGCCAGCGTTTGCAGATGTGACTAATTGCGTAGGCACATAAATAACGTTTTCTCGTATTTTTTCACCCGCAATCAGGCGCTCTACGACATCGGCAGCCGTTGAGCCAATACCGTTGAAGTCTTGAGCCATTGATGCTTCAAAATTGCCTCCAGTTGCAATCGCATCACGCGCTTGAGGATTTGCATCCATGCCGACAATGACGATACCTTCGTCACCACGTCCTGCATCCTCAATAGCCTGTAATGCGCCCAAAGCCGGTTGATCCCAGGCAGCCCAGACTGCGGCAATGCTGCCGGATTCCGGGTTGGCAGCAAGGATAGCTTCCATTTTCGCGCGACTGTCTGCAATACCACCATCCGACACATCAGGCGTGACTCTATCTAATATTTCTATATCCGGGTAATTTCCAAAAATTGCATCGGCAACGACAGCGCGTGCCTGCACAGGAGGGAACGCGTCAAATACGAACATGACAACCTTACCGACACCATTGATTCGATTGGCAACATAGACTGATGTTTCAGCGGCCATGGCGTACCCATTAGATGTGATATTCGCAGCGATCAAAGGATCACTACCAGCGTCCATTCCTACTATCGGTATACCTGCATCCTGAGCGGCAAGCAGTCCCGCACTCACCTGTGCAGGATCTACGTTAATGACAATGGCATCGACTTTTTGATTCACAGCATCTTCAATTCTGCTGATCGCCGCGGCTACATCACCAGCGGTATCAATGACATTAACATCCCAGCCTTTGTCTTTAGCTGCGGCTTCAAAGCCTTCGACATAGGCCTGTGTGCCGGGCTGAGCAAGGTAGGGGGTGATAACTGCGACAGACTGAGCTGTCGCAGTGGATGCAAATAGCGTTAGAGCCACTGCCACAAGCTTTAGTTGATGTTTCATAGATTCCTCTGGAATTATTGAATTTATAAAGCTAAAACCGACCACCAGATAGTCATTGCCGTGATCGTTAGATAACCTAAGTCATGAATTGTATCCGCAATCCCATTAACCTTCTATGTTTGACAATCGCTTGCCCAATTCAGCGTTCATTGTCATAGCTTCTTTATATATTGAAAATAGTGTGTTGTAACGCGCATGCTTTGCCTCATCTGGCGTATAAATCTGATCGAACACGGCAAGCGCATCGTAGGCTTCATCGAATCCGGCATAATCACCTGCGCCAATGGCAGCAATAGTGGCTGCTCCCAATATGCCCGGTTCTTTGGCCGCTAATATTCGTAAATCAACACCTAATACGTCAGCCCTGATCTGATTCCATCCAGCCGAGCGAAACCCGCCTCCGCCACAGGCTATGCTGCTGCTATTTACGGTGGACGATTCCTTAAGCGTATCAAGCGCGAATCGCGCTGACATCGCAACGCCTTCATAGACTGCGCGCGCCATATCGGCCAAGGTTGTTTGACGACCGACACCCAAGAATGCTGCACGAAGATCAGCATCCCACACGGGTGCACGCTCTCCCTCTAATTGAGGTAAAAATAGAGGAGTGGCATTTGTACGTTGGCTGGTTGCCACCATAACCGACATGTCATCCAGGGATATATTGGCTGTTTGCGCAAACCAGCATTTTGCATCACCACCTGATTGTGTGGGGGCTGCATGCAGTCGTACGCCATCGTTTTCAGGAAACACAATTGCTCCTGGTGTGGGAACAACAATGTTTGATGAAATTCCCATGATTTCACTAGTGCCACTGAGGTACACGGTCGATTGGTTTTTAGCTCCCCCTGCCCCCACAAGCCCTGCCCATGCGTCCATGGTTCCGGATACCAAGGGTTTCCCCAATAAAGGCCCACGATTGATGTGGCCAGCAACTTGGGTAACGGAAACCAATGGCGCCATACGCTCAGCTGCACCCGGAACCAGTGCTAAAACCTTCGGAATATATCTTAGGTTATTATCAACCAAACCAATGTTGGATAAAGGATCTGTCGTTGCCTCACCCGTTAACTTAAAAAGGCAATAGTCTTTTGGCAACATCACCCATCGGGTCTTTTCCCAGATTGCAGATTGGTGTTTCGCAACCCAGGCCATTCTTGCAATTGCGTGGCTAGCATCGATTGGCATGGGTGCGCCCCACCACTGGATTTTTTGCTGCTCGGTGACTTGCGCATCAAGCTCGGCTGCTTCAATGCTTGCTCGGCCGTCTTGCCACATAATAGCCTGCATAAGGGGTATACCGGATGCATCCAAAAAAACATGCGTATTGACTTGGCTGCATAATCCCACCGAATAGATGTTAGAGACATCAAAGCTAGCTATAGCCTCATCAATCAGACGCACCCAATCGTCTGGATTCTGTTCTACAAAAGTGGGGTGAGGACGGTGCGTGGGGTAGTTCTTTGCAAACTGCGCAATAATGGCGCCTTTACTGTCAATGACACCGGCTTTTACGGATGTTGTGCCAACATCAATGCCTAGGGTTAATTTGTTAGCCATACGTTTTTTCAGTAACTAAACTACAACGTATTTTACCGCATCTACTGACTGACAATCCTAGGTTTCGATAAGGTGATAGACACCTTGTGCAATTAATATTATTGATGCAATTCCAGCAAGAGCGAGCAGAGCCTGACGATAACGCTGATTAGATTGTCTGGACCATTTGCGGCCGAGCCAGGTGCCTACCACCATCGCAGGCAACAGACTGATGGCAAGCACAACCTCTCGGCAACCCAACCACCCAGTAATCGCAAGTCCACAAATAGATAGCGCGCAGCCGATACAAAAGAACGCGGCTAGAGTGGGTCTTGCCTGCAATGGCGGACGGTCATGGTAGATCAAAGCAAGCGGAGGGGCGCCAACACCGGTAATCGTACCCATGCAGCCGGACACCCACCCCATACTCAACAGTGAGAGCTTGCTATGGCGCATTTTCCAACCACAGACTGTCAGAATCACAGCCAAGCCCACCAACACACCGAAGATCAATCGAAACTGTCCGGTAGTTGCAATAAAGGCCAACAAGATAACGGCAACAACCACACCGGACAATCGCCCAAGACTCGCAAATACGACCTCGGGCCAGATAATGTGCTGCCGCTCACTCCATGCGCCCAAACTACTACTGACCATACCAATCAATATTGTCGGACCCGGCACATAGGCCGGCTCAATCAGCATTAGAAAAGGGGCTGCAAGCAGGCCGTAGCCCATGCCCAACGCCGCCTGCACAATGGATGCAGCGATTACAAGTAGACTAACCGCCAGTATAATGCCGATGGGAGGTAGTTCGAGTAGTAAATTGGTAAAAAACAAAGCGATGGTTTCGTGCGTGAGGTAGCAGGAAGAGTAGTCAACGGAAACTGTTTGAAGTATAAAAGACTATCTAGATGGAAGTTTTGACTTAACTAACAATGGGTTCTAGTGTGGCACCCATAAGATGTTCATGGAATCAACAAAGGAGTAAACCTTTTGGAAGCAGGCGTAAGCAAAGCCGAGATCGTCAAATCTCAAGACAGTTTGGAGCAGATTCGCTGGAACATTCTAGGTCAGACGTACGTGCCAAAGCAACTGACAGATGATTGCTTTTCATGGCATGCCAGTTTGCCACCTGGTACGTTCGTGCCGCCGCATATCCATCCCGAACAGGATGAGTTTCTTTATATTCTCGAAGGCAAATTCGACTTCTTGCTAGATGGTGTTGAGCAGATAGCAGAGCCTGGCGATTTGGTGTCACTACCGCGCGGCATCCCGCATGGCATATTCAACAAAACCGACAGCACCATCAAGACACTATTCTGGGTTACGCCCTCGCTGCGACTTTATGATCTTTTCTGGGCTCTAAACAACTTGGGCCCCACCCCAGATCCAGCGCAGGTTGTCGCGATATCTGCCGCTCATGCGATTGATTTTCTGCCTCCTCCCGACGCTGGAGAGAATGCTTGACCGTACTGATTGCAGGCGCTGGCATTGGCGGGCTGACAACGGCTCTTATGCTGCATCAACGCGGCATCAAAGTGCAGGTGTTCGAGCAGGCGACGCAGGTGCGAGAGGTTGGTGTGGGTATCAACACCCTCCCTCACTCCATCGCCGAGCTGGCCCAACTTGGCTTGTTGGAACGACTGGACGAAGTTGGTCTTCGTACCCGCGAACTGCGCTACCTTACCCGCACTGGTCAGGAAGTCTGGCGCGAGCTGCGCGGCACCCATGCTGGCCACGATCATCCACAATTTTCTATCCACCGCGGGCGCCTTCAAAAGCTACTCTTTGATGCAGTCATCGAGCGGTTAGGACCGGAAGCGGTGAAAACCGGTTTATGCCTTTCAGGCTTTGTTCAAGACGAGGGTGGTGTAAGCGCTCACTTCACAGATGCGCATGACGGCTGTTCCTCACACACAGCGCGTGGCGAAGTGTTAATTTGCGCCGATGGCATCCACAGTGTCGGACGCCGCAACTTTTATCCTGACGAAGGACCACCTAGCTGGCAAGGGGTTGTCATGTGGCGTGGTGCTGTCGATTGGCCCGTCTGGGAAGACGGTGAAACGATGGCGATTGCAGGCGGACTCGGTGGCAAACTAGTACTATACCCCATAGCACCGGTCAAGGACGGCAAACAGCTGATGAACTGGGTTGTGAACATTCGTATGGCTGATGGCAGCGTGTCGCCTCCACCGCCTGAAAGCTGGTCAAGGATGGCATCACTATCCAAGGTTCTTCCCTACGCGAAGCGTTTTCACGTACCCGGTATCGACCTCGAGGCACTAGTGCGTGCAAGCGGTAAGATTTTCGAGTACCCGATGGCTGATCGCGATCCTCTACCCCGCTGGACACATGGTCGCGTGACACTGCTTGGCGATGCTGCCCATCCGATGTACCCAGTGGGCTCAAACGGGTCGGCTCAAGCCATTCTTGATGCACGTTGCCTAAGCGATAACCTTGCTAATGCTGAACACCCACGCGAGGCACTCTACCGCTACGAGCAGGAGCGTCTGGATAAAACCAGCGAAGTGGTCCGCAGCAATCGTCGCGGTGGGCCGGAGCGCGTAATCGATGAGGTGGAAAAGCTCAGCCCGGCAGGATTTAAAAATATCGATAATGTCTTGAGCTTTACCGACCGTCAAGCTATCGTCAAAGGCTATGCAAAAATGGCAGGATTCTCTGCAAAGCAACAGTAAACGGCATATTAGTTTTATTTACTAAATACAAACTCAAATATAAATCAGGGAGTCAAGCAGTGAAACACCACTTTAAAACAACCATCATAAGCCTCGCGGTTAGCGCATTAATCAGCAGCGCAGCATTAGCCGAAGATCTCAAGATCGGCATGATCGTTACCCTCTCTGGTCCCCCAGCGGCATTAGGCCAGCAAATCGTCGATGGTTTTCAGCTAGCACTGGATCAGAAGGGCGGGATGTTAGGTGGCCAGAATGTCAACTTGATCGTTGAAGACGATGAATTAAAGCCTGATGTTGCATTGTTAAAAGCCACATCGTTGGTCGAAAAAGATGAAGTCGATTTCATAGTCGGTACCGTTTTTTCCAATATGTTGCAGGCTATATTCAAGCCCATCGTAAAGTCAGAGACGTTTCTGATCAGCCCGAATGCTGGGCCGTCGACGTTTGCCGGACGTAACTGCAACCCCTACTTTTTCGTGACGTCTTACCAGAACAACCAGAACTCAGAAATTGGTGGAATGATTGCGAACGAGGAAGGATTTAAGAACGTCTTTGCCATGGTTCCTAACTATCAGGCAGGAAGAGACAACATCGATGGTTTCAAGCAAACGTTCAACGGTGCACTGACCGACGAGGTTTTCACACCATTGGGACATCAGGACTTCTCAGCCGAGCTGGCTCGAATGTCCACCTCAGGAGCCGATGCCGTTTTTACCTTCATGCCTGGTGGCATGGGCGTGCGCCTGGTCAAGCAGTTCGACAATGCTGGTCTTTCTGACAGCATGAAGTTCATGTCCGTATTCACCACTGATGAGACCACACTGCCTGGGCAAAAAGATGCGGCGGTGGGCTTTCTTGCTGCAGGTACGTGGGCACCTGATATGCCGGGGGATGCGAACGCCGCTTTTGTCACGGCTTTCGAAGAGAAATACGGCTATATTCCTGGTAGCTACGCGATGCAAGCCTATGACACCGCAAATCTGATCGACAGCACAGTTGCTAAAGTCGATGATCTGGGCGACAAGGACGCCGTGCGCGCAGCCTTGAAAGAGGCTGACTTTACTTCTGTACGTGGTAATTTCGCATTCAACAACAACCACTACCCAGTTCAAAATTTCAACATGTTGAAAGTTGTTAAGCGAGACGATGGTAAATATCACACGTCATTCGTGCGCACAGTGGCAGAGAACTACGCCGACAGCTTCCATCAAGATTGCAAGATGTAAGTAAGCAGCGGGCCTGCTCGTTCTCTAACGACGCAGGCCCGATTCACTTTTCAAAGCTCCCGCTGATATGTCGACTACCCTGTTTCTGATCCTTTGCCTTAACGGGCTGCAATACGGGATGCTGCTTTTTCTCATTTCAGCCGGACTGACGCTTGTGTTCGGGGTGATGGGATTTGTCAACCTTGCCCATGGTGTGCAGTACATGGTGGGCGCATATTTACTATTCGCCTTTACAGCGCTCACAGGAAACTTCATGCTTTCCGTGTTGCTCTCGCTGATTGCAGCGCTGATCTTCGGGCTGGTACTTGAGTACTTCGTCTTTCGACACCTCTATACGCGCAGTCATCTAGACCAAGTGTTGGCAACGTTTGGCATCATCATTTTTCTGAACGAATTGGCCAAGGTTGTGTTTGGTCCTGCCACGCTCACTATTGCGCTACCTGAATTTCTCGCAGGCTCGATCCAACTCACGGAGCAGCTGCGTTATCCCATCTACCGCATCGTGACTATTGGTGTCGGCATCTTTGTCGCGCTAGGGCTTTTTTTCACAGTCAGATACACACGCATTGGTATGTTAATCCGTGCAGGTGCCACAACGCCTGAGATGGTCTCGGCACTGGGCGTCAATATCAAAAGACTCTTTATGATCGTATTCGGCGTGGGGGCCATGCTTGCAGGTTTTGCAGGTGTCATTGCTGCACCTATCTATGCCGTCGAGCCGGGTATGGGCGATAACATGCTGATTGTCGCCTTCGTCGTCATCATTATTGGCGGTATTGGTTCGGTGGGTGGCGCGTTTATCGCAGCACTACTTGTGGGACTCATTGATACCTTAGGTCGCAGTCTTGCAACCGATATACTATCGATGCTCTTCAACCCGTCCTTTGCCAATCAGATAGGCCCAGCCTTGGCCTCCATGCTTATCTATGTCCTAATGGCTGGCATTCTGATTTTCAGGCCTCGCGGCTTGTTACCAGCAAAGGGTGTTGCTTGATGGATCGTTCACTGGTTGTTGGTGGCGTAATCTTTGTATTTCTGCTTGCCATGCCCTTGGTATTGCCCCTTATCGGCCAAGGCTATCTCACAGGACTTCTCATCAAGGCGATGTTGTTGGCAATCGCGGCCATCTCGCTGGATCTACTGATAGGCCACGGCGGAATGGTCAGCCTTGGACATGCAGCCTTTGTAGCCCTTGGGGCCTACGCCGCCGCTATTGGGCTGGAAAGTGGGATTGAAAATATTATTATCCTTTTACTACTGACACTAGCTCTGACCGGCTTTGTTGCGCTTATCACTGGCACTCTTGCACTGCGCACCAGTGGTTTGTACTTCTTGATGATTACGCTGGCCTTTGGGCAGATGGCCTTTTTCACTCTTTCCTCTCTTGCGGCTTATGGAGGTGATGACGGCCTGACGTTATGGTCTCTTGCCACGCTCTTTGGAAGCAATGTTGTTCAAAAAGGTGGTGGGCTCTATTTTGTCGTTTTGGCAACCCTGGTTGCTACCTGGTGGGGCGTTTTCCGCATCAGCCAATCGCGTTTCGGCCGAGTGTTGCGAGCAGCACGTGACAATCCTGAGCGCACAGAAGTCATGGGATACTCCGTTAAACGATACCGCTTGATCGCCTACGTAATCGCTGCGATGATCGCTGGTGTCTCGGGACTATTGCTAGTACAACACGCAGAATTCGTCAGCCCAGCACTGGGCACGTGGCAAAGGTCTGGCGACCTTATCGTTGTTGTCGTTCTGGGTGGATTAGCAACGCGCAACGGCGCGATCCTTGGTGCGCTCTTTCTAGTCATCGTCGAAGAAGTATTGGGCTCGTTCATCCACGAATGGCGTCTGATCTATGGCCCATTACTGGTGGTGATGGTGCTCTATGCCAAGGGCGGACTAAGCGATCTTCTCGTTCCCAAACGCAGCACAGGTAAGGCTACGTGAGCATGTTAGAGATCCGTAACCTAAACAAAAACTTTGGGGCCATTCAAGTTAGTCGTGACATCTGCATAACCATCGCGGCCAATCAATGTCACGCAGTCATCGGACCCAACGGTGCAGGCAAAACTACACTCATCCATCAGATATCAGGCGTTCTGAAATCGGACTCTGGATCAATTGCGCTAGCAGGAGCAGACATCACACACATGTCTGTGCCCCAGCGCGTGCAAAAAGGCTTGGGACGCACATTCCAGATAACTTCAGTTTTGCCGAGTTTCAGTGTGCTGGAGAATCTGGCCATTGCCGCACAATCCAAGTCAGGTTCCAGCATGAAATTTTTTCACACTGCAGCGAAAGAAACTGCGCTGAACGACGCGGCACAGGCAACACTTGCACGCGTAGGTCTCGCTGATCGCGCTCATATTCTGGCTGCTAACCTTTCACACGGTGAGCTTCGGCTGCTGGAACTTGGGATTGCGCTTGCAGGTAACCCAAAGTTTTTGTTGCTCG
>JBLIIE010000031.1:0-37180 GCA_047634635.1 Granulosicoccus sp.
TCTGTAGCGTTGGCGCCATGATCGGGTGGCATTGAGTAGTTTGAGCGAATGACTGATGTCAATTGTCCGAACGCCAGAGCTACTTCTGCCTCATTACGGCCAACCAATATTGCCGCACCTACACGTTCACGATATAGGCCAACATTTTTTGAACAGCTGGCTGCTACAACCATTTCTGGTAGTCGCGCAGCTATCAGTCTGACTGCTGCCGCATCTTCTTCGAGGCCGTCACCAAAACCCTGATAGGCGATGTCAACGAACGGGAACAGTTCCTTTTCTTCGAGCAGATCGATGATTTTTGACCAATCATCAAGCGTAAGGTCGGCACCGGTCGGGTTGTGACAGCAACCATGCAGAAGCACAATGTCGCCCTTGGCAGCCTGGCTAAGCGATGAAAGGATTGCATCAATATCTGCACGACCGGTCGCAGTATCGTAATAGGCGTATCGCTTCAAGTCGAAATTTGCCGCGCCTAGTAAAGGCACGTGATTTGGCCATGTCGGATCTGACACCCAGATGCTGGCATCGGGCCGGCTCTTCTTCATAAGGTCTGCCAGAACTCTAAGCGCGCCGCTACCACCCACTGACTGGGCCGCACGAATTCTAGATTTGTCGCTGTCCTGACCCATTACTAAATCGATCATGGCAGCACAAAAGGGCGCACTACCGGTAGGCGCAACGTAGGCTTTGGTGTCTTGCGTTTCGAGCAATCTTGCTTCGGCACCTTTAATCGCCTTCATGACAGGCGTTTTTCCCATCGAATCCTTGTAAACACCAACACCCAAATCGAGTTTATCCGTTCGGGTATCCGCACGGAAAACCTGCATAAGAGCAAGGATGGCGTCAGGTTTTGCCTCTGGAAGCGCTTCAAACATAATTTAGTTACTCAATTGCCATTTAACAGCGAGTTGGTCGAAAAAACCACGCTCAGCCTTTAATTTGATCCAAGTGTTCAGGTAGTTGATCCAGACTTGATCATCCTGAGGTACCAGCATTGCAATAGGTGTGCGAGCACGACCTTCTTTAACGGGTACAACCATCATTTGAGGGTATTTTTCGACCAGTTTGAATGCTTCCACGTTGGATGTGATGTGTGCATCAGCACGTCCTGACAACACTTCCTGGAAATCTCGAGCTGGGGCTTCGATGATTTTGTGCTTAGCGTTGGGGAAGAACAACTTCACCTGCTGCTCTTGTGTAGTACCTAGAGTAGCGGCAACGGTTACGTCTGCTTTGTTCATGTCATCCCAATCCATGAAGCGATCGGCATTCTTGGCAAGCGTTAGAGGTACTGTGTTCAGGGCGAAATAACTATCTGTGTACCCGGCAGCTTTTGCGCGAGCAGGGCTGATGGACGCACTACCTGTCATATGGTATTTGCCAGCGGTGACGCCACTGACCAGAGTTTTCCAATCTGTTGGAACCAATTCCAGTTCAACTTCCAGGTCTTTGGCGAGTTCGGTAACGACATCGATGTCGTAGCCTTTGTAGGTATTAGTGGCTGGACTTTTCATGGTCATTGGATCCCAATCACCGGTGGTACCGACTTTCAAAGTACCAGTGGACAGTATTTCTGCCAGCACGCCATCAGCTGCTGCTGCTGGTGCCGCGAGCGCTGAAGCCATTACCAGTGTGGCTAATGTACTTCCAAGCGTTCTACCAAACTTGTTTCTAATGATGTTGTTCATCGATAAATTCCGTTGAGGACCCAGTGGGGATAGTGTCAAGTAGTATACCGAAGGTAGGTTCAAACGGTTCACTTGTGTGATGTACACTACACGCGAGCCCGTATATAGACCGATTATGCTTCCTACCGACACGTCCCAGCCGGTTATTCAACTTCAAAAAGTATCAAAATATTACGGCGACTTTCAAGCGCTGAAAGAGATTTCTCTGAATGTGGCCGCTGGTGAGCGCATGGTTATTTGCGGGCCGTCCGGATCCGGTAAGTCGACCCTTATTCGATGTGTCAATCAGCTGGAGACTCATGACGCCGGGCAGGTCCTGGTGAATGGCATCGATGTGGGTAAGAACCAAAAGGCCTTGCGCGAGGTAAGAACGAATGTAGGTATGGTCTTCCAGCAGTTCAATTTGTTTCCACATCTAAGCGTTCTGGATAATTTGACTCTTGGCCCCATGCGCGCAAGAAAGCTGTCGAAGCAAAAAGCGACCGAGCTTGCAGAGCATTATCTTGAGCGCGTGCGCATACCGGAACAAGCCAACAAGTATCCCAGTCAGTTATCAGGCGGGCAGCAGCAACGGGTGGCGATTGCTCGAAGTTTATGCATGGAACCCAAAGTGATGCTGTTTGATGAACCAACGTCAGCCCTGGATCCTGAAATGATTTCGGAGGTACTGGACGTTATGGTCGAGCTTGCAGAAACAGGCATGACCATGATGGTGGTGACTCACGAAATGGGGTTTGCCCGCAAAGTCGCTGATACCATGGTGTTTATGGACGAAGGCAAAATTGTCGAGCAATCCACGCCGTCAGATTTTTTCTCGAACCCCAAAACCGAGCGCGGTCGTTTGTTCCTTAAACAGATACTCCAGCACTGATGACAATGCTAAAGAAACATCGCGGTTGGGCTATTTTTGCTGTTCTTGCGCTTTCAGTTTTGTTGTCTGGCTGTGGTGACAAATTGCAATGGTACGTCGTTTCGCCGCTGACAGAGTCTGGGCGTGCCAATCTATGGTTCATGATTGGTGGGCTTAAGTACACCATCTTGCTATCGCTGACAGCTATCGTGATTTCCGTCGTGATCGGCCTACTGGTGGCTCTACCTGGGATTTCTAAAAACCCCTTTGCCCGCGGATTCAATCGAGTTTATGTCGAAATCGTGCGCTCAGTTCCGCTACTCGTATTGATTCTTTGGGTGTACTACGGGTTACCCATCATGATGGGTATTGCCATTAATGTGTTTTGGGCCGGGGTGCTAGCCTTAGCATTGTCCGATAGTGCCTTTGAGGCAGAGATTTTCAGAGCGGGCATTCAATCGGTTGATCGCGGTCAGATTGAGGCGTCGGATTCACTCGGTCTGGGATACATCGATAGAATGCGCTACGTGGTATTACCGCAAGCGATTCGCCGCGTATTGCCACCGTTGGGCAATCAGCTAGTTTACATGCTGAAAATGTCGTCTCTAGTATCCGTTATCGGTATGGAAGAACTGACAAGACGCGCTAATGAGATGGTAACTGCCGAGTACCGACCGTTGGAGACCTACACCATTCTTATTCTAGAATACCTGGTTCTTATTCTGGTCGTATCGGCTGGCGTGAGGTGGTTGGAGCGACGACTTGCCGTCAAAGATGGCCGCTAGCTTGACTCACGAGTGAGCACTCGACAATCTCTGGATTCCACCGCTATTGGGGCGATGGTTGTGGTTTGTGCGGTGCTGGGTTTTCAGCAAGTCGCTCTTAAAAGTGGCTCCAGTGACATGGCCCCCATTCTCCAGTTAGCCATTCGCTCGGGTATTGCAGCGGTGCTGGTCGCGCTGTTAATGAAATTTCGACGAGACTCGTTCTCAACGTCCGATGGCACACTGCTGCCAGGTATCGGTCTTGGCGTTATATTTACCTTTGAATACGTGTGTCTTGGCGAAGGTCTACGATTTACCAGCGCGTCAAGGATGGTTGTTTTTTTATACACAGCGCCGATATTTTCAGCTCTGTTGCTGCATTTTTTGCGCAAAGAAGAGCGACTCCGACTAACGCAATGGTGTGGAATTATGCTGGCCTTTGTGGGTATAGCCATAACCTTCACTTTTAGCGTCTCAGACTCAGACGCTCATTCTGGTTTGATGTTGAGAGGAGATTTGTTGGGCCTGTTGGCTGGCTTTCTATGGGCCTTGGCAACTGTGTTGGTAAGAACATCCGCTTTGGCATCGGCCGCTGCTGCGAAAACGTTGTTGTACCAACTGAGTATTGCCACCTGCCTACTGACGGTACTCGCCATTTTTCTCAAGCAATCGGCATTCAATTTGACGCCATTGTTAATGGGTAATCTGCTGTTTCAGGGGGTTGTTATTTCATTTTTGATTTTTCTGGCCTGGTTCGCTCTACTTAAGCGCTATGTGGCTTCAGAACTGGGGGTTCTGGCCTTCATGAGTCCGATTTTTGGTGTGGCCTTTGGGGTTGTGCTCCTGAACGAACCTCTTGAGATGCGTTTTGTCTATGGTTGTTCGCTGGTCATGATAGGTATTTTGCTGGTCACGGCTAATCAATTTTTTATAAAGAAACAATCTGCATGAGTTTTGCCGCCACCACAGAACGCTCGAAGTATTTGTTACCGGTGCTATTAGCCTGTGCAAGTCTTACGGTGATGGCGGGTGCGACCATCGCGCCAGGATTACCTGGCTTGCTTTCGCATTTCTCAGAGCACCCTGACGCTGAGTATCTGACTCTACTCATACTCAGTATTCCCGGTTTGGCAATTGCCATTAGTGCGCCAATTGCAGGATATCTTGCTGACAAGTTTGGCCGTCGAGTTCTGCTTCAATTTGGTGTTGCCCTGTATGTCATCGCTGGCACGGGCGGATTGTGGCTTAGCGATATACATCTTTTGCTGTTTAGTCGTTTGATGTTGGGTGTTGCTGTTGGGGCTGTCATGGTGTGTTCGATGGCTCTGCTGACAGATCATTTCCAAGGAGCAGAACGTGACAGGGTCATGGGGATTCAGTCGTCGGCAATGGCTGCAGGTGGCATCATTTTTATATTCGCAGGATCTCTCTTGGCTGATGTGTCGTGGCGAGCACCTTTTGTGGTGTACCTGTTTCCAATCGTTCTGTTTCCGTTGATCTACAAGTTTGTCACCAAGCCGGCATCCAAGCTGCGAGAGCCAGAAGCTGTTGATGGTCAATTTCCCATGCGCCATGCAGCTCTCATATACGGCGTTGGCTTTGTCACCATGCTGGTCTTTTATCTTATTCCCACACAACTTCCGTTTTTGGCAATTGAGCTGGGTGCGCAAAACTTCAAATATGCTGGCTTTGCAATTGTAGTGAGCCAGATATTTGCATCTGTGGCGTCAGCCAATTATCAGCGACTGAAATCGTATTTTACGAATCAGCAGATTTTGCTATTCAGTTTTGTCTCTATGTCCTTAGGCTTTTTCGCACTCTCGCAGATCAATACCTTAGTTGGAATGTTCCTGTGTATGCCCCTCATTGGTGTGGGACTTGGATTTAATTTTCCGAACATGAGTATCTGGCTAATGTCCAGAGTGCCTGCAACCATGCGTGGCCGCGCATCTGGTGGATTGACCACGTCTATTTTCTTGGGACAATTCATGTCGCCTTTTCTGAGTGTGCCGCTTGTTCAGATGTTCGGACTCAGTGGTTCTTTTTTCGGAACTACCTTGATCATGATTTGCCTCGTAGTTCTCCCATCAGCGTTGATGGTGGCTCGAGGCAAACGTTAGTTGCCAGTAAACATTCGACTGAATTCGTTTATTGCGCCGCTGACAGGTCCCTGGAGATCGACCACTTGATGGCCCATGGGTGTTGATGGTTTTTATGGCCTGTCCAGTGTTAAGTGGAACTGCTTTCCCACGTCTTGAAAGGATGGTTTACAACTGGGTCATGACGATGTAGTAAACTCAGGACAAGATGGCGTTTCACGCAGCAGCTAACCAGATTTGGTCAGATTTATAGTG
Organism: Granulosicoccus sp.; assembly: GCA_047634635.1. Taxonomy (GTDB): domain Bacteria; phylum Pseudomonadota; class Gammaproteobacteria; order Granulosicoccales; family Granulosicoccaceae; genus Granulosicoccus. Next base: position 5,657 of record JBLIIE010000031.1, read on the forward strand.
GATCCCATGCACTCGCCTTTTGGTGCATGTGAGATGTAATCTAATTAACCTGTTGTTAGGCGTTGAAATTGCAATCTAAATCAGAACCGGAACAATGCCTGAAAATTGGCCTGAAAAATATCGAACTCTGGTAGCGTCAACTAGTGACACGAGGAAAAATATCACCGTGAGTCGTATTAGCTATTTATCCGAACTGCTGAGTTCAGTCTTTGCACGAGACCAGCAACAGACAGGGTTTGAAGAGCGGGGCACATTTGCTGAACTCTGCGATGCGCTGTTGTCTCAAAGCGGAGAAATGTCAGGTAACATGCTGGCTAGAGGTTTATTGAAACGCTTTGGACAGTCCAGTGAGGCTGAAAAACTTGAGTTTTTTCGAATGCTAGCTGAGCGTTTTGACATAAATGCAGAACATGCCGTTCGAGCAGCTCAACGCTATGCGGAAGCTAAGTCTGATGGCAACCTAACCATACTAATGGATAGCGTTGAGCCTAAGCGACAGGAGCTATTCAGGCGCTTGAATCGTGTGCCTGGTGCAACTAATGAGCTTGTGCAAATGCGGGCAAGCCTGCTGTCGATAGTCAAGGACCATCCTGAACTAAAGGCCATTGATGTCGATTTCCAACGGCTTTTCAGAGCGTGGTTTAATCAAGGATTCCTGGTACTTCGTGAAATTGACTGGCATACGCCTGCAAATGTTCTGGAAAAAATCATAGCTTACGAGGCGGTTCATGAAATCAGTAACTGGTCCGAACTTCGGAGTCGTCTGGAACCTGTCGATCGACGCTGTTTTGCGTTTTTTCACCCAGCTATGCTCGATGAACCACTCATTTTCGTAGCAGTTGCTCTAACGAAGGCGAGCCCGAGTAGTATCGAAGAAGTGCTAGAACTTGATCGAGTGGGCATTGCGGACGACCAGGCGACGATGGCGGTGTTCTATTCCATCTCCAACTGTCAGCGAGGTTTGGCAGGCGTCTCATTCGGTAATTTTCTGATCAAACAAGTGGCCAAGGAACTGTCCAGACAGCTGCCTAATCTGACGACCTTCAGAACATTGTCACCAGTGCCAGGCTTTATGCGATGGGTTAATCAGACTGCAGACCCATCAAACGCTGCAGGCTCATCGAGTGATACTGCACATCTGCATGCTGGGCTTCGTATAGCAAAACGGTTGGCTGAGCAGGATAAACTTGAAGCCACAGCAGAGGAATTCGAGCAGTTACGTGTACTAGTCGCTCACTATCTGGTCAAGGAACAGCGGGCTGATCAGTTACCGATAGATCCTGTCGCTCGTTTTCACTTGGGCAATGGTGCCAGCCTGGACGCGGTTATTCCAGGTGCGAATGTGTCCAAAAAAGGTCTTAATCAATCGGCTAGTGCAATGGTGAGTTATCTATATAATCTAGATAAAGTCGAAGATAATCACGAAGCGTATGCAAACCATCAAACCGTTATCCATTCAAGTGAAGTTACCGGATTGCTTGAATCAAATCGACGGTTGCGGAAGCGCGCGGGATGAGTAATTGTCTGTTTGACGCATTATTCAGCGGCAGGCAGACAGGTAACGGAGAACTTTTTCTCAAGACCACCGCCACCAGCCCAGCGATATCTCTGGTCGACGATCAAGCATTTTTTAGCTTAACAGCGCGCATTGCTACCATTTTGCTTAACGCAGGTGTTGTACCTGGCGACAGAGTCGCTGTTCAGATACCCAAAAGTATAGAAGCGTTGGCTGTTTATGTTTCCTGCATTCGAATAGGGGCTGTCTTCTTACCCCTGAATACCGCCTATACCGAATCGGAACTCGAGTATTTCATTGGTGATGCGACACCGCGTGTTCTGCTGATAGATCCTGTACACCAGGAGATTGGGGAACGATTGGTTTCTGCACAAAGACTGCTCACCCTGGATGGGGCAGGGGGGGGATCTCTTATGCAGGGTGCAGCTGCGTGCGAGGAAATGCAAGGAGCTGTTGATCGCTGTGAAACTGATTTGGCTGCGATCCTGTACACCTCAGGCACCACTGGCAGGTCCAAGGGAGCCATGCTCAGTCATGGAAATCTGCTTTCCAATGCTTTGACGCTTGTTGATTACTGGAAATTTACCGCCAGCGATGTGTTGCTGCATGCCTTGCCGATTTTTCACACTCATGGATTGTTTGTCGCATCCAATATCATGCTGCTTTCAGGTGGGCGCATGATTTTTCAAAGTGGATTTTCAACGGATGGATTGCTTGAAGCGATGCCACAGGCGACAGCATTGATGGGGGTTCCTACGTTCTACACAAGGCTTTTAGCTGACGATCGTTTCACTCGAGAGCTTGCGCAGCCCATGCGTCTGTTTATTTCTGGAAGTGCACCGCTGTTGGCAGAAACCCATCGAGAATTTGAAGAACGCACCGGTAAGAAAATTCTGGAACGTTATGGGATGACCGAAACGAACATGAACACTTCCAACCCTTACGCGGCTGAACGACGAGCTGGAACGGTCGGGTTGGCATTGCCAGGCGTTGAGGTGCGTTTGCTCGATCCGGATACACAGGTGGCAGTTGAGTCTGGTGCTGTTGGAATGCTGCAAGTGCGAGGACCCAACGTATTTGCTGGGTACTGGCAAATGCCCGAAAAAACCAGTGAAGAACTGTTGGCAGACGGTTATTTCATTACCGGTGATCTGGCAACCATCGATTCTGATGGTTACATTACGATTGTGGGACGATCTAAAGATCTGATTATTTCTGGTGGCTACAACATCTATCCCAAAGAGCTTGAATTGCTAATCGATGATATCCCGGGTGTACTCGAGTCGGCCGTCATTGGAATTCCAGATGCCGACTTTGGGGAATCTGTGATGGGTGTTGTAGTTCGCGATGGTTCAGAAACCGGCCAAGCCCTTACGGTTGAAGGTTTGCAGCAATCACTCAGCAAGAACCTGGCTCGATTCAAACAGCCTCGGAAGGTGTTCTTTGTCGAGGGATTGCCGCGAAATACAATGGGCAAGGTCCAGAAGAATATTTTGCGTGAGCGATACAGTTAGCCTGAGTTTTTCATGAATAATTCAGGCTAGATGCTTTAATTGGTGCCGGGAAATTCCCTTTCCCGGCTACCCCCAAATGCCGCGGAGTATCTCTTTGGCATGCTGTCTTGACGTTGAGCGGAAGGCCGTCCTCAAGTACAGCGGCGTCACTCTTGCGTGATGACTTGGAATGATTAACGACGTCAAAACGGTTTGCTGTACGACAACCTGTGGGTAATGCGGATTCCGTCCAGATTCCGTTCCTTCGAATTGATAAAATGCGGCGTGTAACCAAACTAGTCGAGAGCTGACGCACGTCTTGCCAATGCAACGGCTTTTCCGGGGTTTCCAGCTTTTACGCGAGCAACCAATTCAAAGCCACGTTGTTCAAGTTTTTCGGATCTCCAGCTGTTTCCATGGCGGAAGGGAAGGTACAAAATGCCGATTACAGCGAGTAAACCAAAACCCGCTGTAGCGAATTTGATCAAATTGCTCGCTGAAGCGCCGGTGTCAATCCAGCTCAATCCCATGAAGATCAGTCCAGCTGCCACTATCAGGCTCATAATAATGTAGACAATGGCCGTTCCGATCATGTGTCGGTAGATCAAATAAGGGACTGTGAAAAATAGAGCAGACCACGAGACGCCTGTTTTGACAGCCTGGATATTCTGGTCTCGTCGAAAAACCGTGTACTCGGTGCCAGATTTACCATCGGTTAAATCGATAGGAAATCTGGATGAGTCTGCAGAGCTGCTTGTAGAGCGACGCTGCTGGTTTTTTTCCGAAACATTGCCGTACCTGGCAGCGCCAATCGCAGCAGCTGTGCCTACAGCGGCCTCATTGGCTCTTGGAGAGGGTTCCCAAGTTGATTCATCCGCCTGAGCGTCTTCAGAGGCAACTACGCCGCTGTGCTGTCCTGGCAGGTTATCGACCTGACGAAGCAGGTTCTGAGTAAACCGGTCAGTATCGTCATGCTCTCGGGCCTGTGGAGTAAAGCGCTGCAGGCCTACTGGGGGATCATTTGTGTCGTCGTCATTGTCGATCCAATCAATTTCATCGTTGATTATTACGGATTGGTCGTTGTTAGCATCCGAGAAGCCCGCGCTGAGAGCATTCGATGCATCGTGGTCTCCAAAGTTTACGCCATCGAGAAGAACATCCAGATTTTCATTGACTCGTTGCAATGGGTCTTTTACATCGCTTTCCTCTAGTTCCTTGAGTTGCTCAGGATGCTTTTCGTAGTATTCCCTTTCCATAGGGGACAATGGTGCACTAGCACCGGCAATATTCTGCAGTAGGGGGTCGTAGTCGAACTGCAGATCCGAATTATCAGATTGTGAAGATGCGTCGTCGATGTTCAGAGGAGAATCATCATCGAAGTCCAAGGTGTCGTCTAAAGGCAGAACTCTTGCCGAAGAAGAGATGTCAGGGCCTGAATCCATTGTTAGGGTTTCATTGTGGTCCATGCTAGCGGCAACGTCTGAGGTGCCTGAGCGTGAATCTCGCTCAGCAATTAATTCTTCAACGCGCAAGTTCGTATACAGGTACCGGGCCTCGTCGTGATCGTCCTTGGACAGTGCACAGGCGCGTGCCCAAACGTGGGCCCGGCGACGATCAGAGTTGAGCTCGTCGGCTGCTTGCTGGTAGAGCTCTTCATCAATCATTTCGTTTTAGGAATCACAGTGATCTCGGGGGTAAGTTTAAGTGTCTGCAATACGGTGTACAAGTGATTCTATACAATAAACGTTGAATACCTCTGGCGATTTGCCCTAATCTGCACCTGTCTTTGGAAATCGAAACTGGCTTGGAAAGTATGTCTGCATCTGTTCATAGCATTGATCTGGTCTGTCTTGGTAGGGCAGGAGTAGACTTTTACGCTGATCAAATCGGTGATCGACTGGAAGACGTCAGTAGTCTATCCAAGTACATTGGTGGATCTTCTACCAACATTGCCTGCTGTTCCTCGCGAATGGGATTGTCTACTGCGCTGATCACCCGAGTAGGCAACGAGCACATGGGACAGTTTATTCGGGAGCAGCTGCAACGAGAGGGCGTCGACATTAGAAATGTGGTGACCGACCCGGATCGACTGACAGCGCTTGTGGTTCTCGGCATCAAGGATCAAGACACTTTTCCGTTGATTTTCTACCGGGAAAACTGTGCTGATATGGCGATTAGCGTCGATGATCTGGATGAGGATTTGATAGCAAATGCCAAAGCCCTGCTCATCACAGGAACGCATTTTTCAACTGAATCAATCTATGAAACGTCCAAAGCCGCGCTTGCTATCGCCCGCAGTGCTGGTGTTAAAACGGCTATTGATATCGACTATCGGCCGGTGCTGTGGGGGCTGACTTCAAAAGGTGACGGCGAAACGCGTTTTATTGCCAACGATGCCGTGAGTAAGCATTTACAGGGAATCTTGTCCGAATTCGATCTAATAGTCGGTACCGAGGAAGAGATCCATATTGCCGGAGGATCAACCGATACGTTGAGTGCTCTGAGAACCATTCGATCGATCAGTAACGGGGTGATAGTGCTTAAACGAGGTCCGTTCGGTGCGACGGTTTTCGACGGAGCGATTCCCGAGCACATTGACGACGGCATAACCGTCAAAGGTGTTCAGGTTGAAGTCCTCAATGTGCTGGGAGCTGGTGATGCCTTTGTGTCAGGTTTCCTTCGTGGCTGGTTAAACGATGAGGGTTATGAGCAGGCACTCCGCTATGCGAACGCTTGCGGTGCTTTGGTCGTTTCCCGGCACGGGTGCACGCCGGCAATGCCGACTCGCGAGGAGCTGGATTATTTTCTGGCTAATGCTGAGAACATTCCTCGCCCTGATGTAGATACAGAGTTAAATTATCTACATCGGGTTACCACGCGATCGTCAACATGGGATTCACTATTAATCCACGCCTTTGATCACCGTCAGCAGCTAGAAGAGATGGCTGATGAGGCTGGTGTGTCCCGAGAACGCATTTGTGAATTGAAAGATTTATTGCTTAGAGCTACCCAACAGGTGGTGGCGGCCAAACAAATACAAGGGCAGGCCGGTTTTCTGTGCGACGGAATCTATGGTCAACGTGTTTTGAACGCGGCCACCGGCACAGGAACCTGGATCGCCCGCCCGGTAGAAATGCCCAAAACCCGGCCTTTACTCTTTGAGCACGGTTCTAGTATTGGTTCGTTAATTCATTCCTGGCCGCGTGAGCATGTCATCAAGTGCTTGTTTTTTTATGCGGTCGATGACACTGATGATATTCGTCTGCAACAAGAACAGCGCATGCATGAGCTCTATCACGCCTGTTGTCAGTCTGGTCATGAATTACTATTGGAAATCATTCCGCCGCCAAGTGATCAGGCGCCAGTGGGTGAGTCTGTTTGCCGCAGCGTTGAGCGTGTTTATGAGCTGGGGATTCGTCCTGATTGGTGGAAAGTACCCTGCATGGATCGAGCGTCAGTGGAATACCTGTCGTCTTTGATCGACAAAAACGCTCCGCATTGTCGTGGCATTGTGATCTTGGGACTTGACGCTCCACTTGATGTGCTCGGCGAAGGATTCAAAGCGTTTAGAGGCGTCGACAAGGTGAAAGGATTTGCTGTGGGCAGATCCATATTTGGACAGCCATCGCAAAAGTGGTTTAAGGGTGAGCTCTCTGATGAGCAACTTATTGCTGAGGTCAGCAACAATTACATGGCCGTTATTGAGTTGTGGAATGCTCGCTAGCAAGTGACCTGCAACCGGTTGCAAAAAAAGCTTGCAACCGGTAGTCACGGCTCGCATAATCATTTGCGAAGCGACTGCTTGAACCGGTATTGTTAACGTGAATTTTTTCGAGCTACAAATAGATTTCTTCCTACCTGTCTGGCGAAGAGTGGCTGTTATTTTGGTCTGCTTCGTATGGGCTATGGTCGAATTCGGATCCGGCGCACCGCTGTGGGGAACGATCTTTGCCAGTTTGGGCATTTATGCTGTTTGGCAGTTTTTTCTCACCGATTGGCCCGCAACGGGTACCGCCTCGAAATCTTCTGATACAGCTTCTCATTCACCTTCTGAAGAGTCAGACTAAGTCGCGTGGGTGTGACGCTAAAGGATGTGGCGATAAAGGCAGGTGTATCCCGCTCAGCTGTGTCCAGAACCTTTACTAAAGGAGCCTCGGTGTCGGAGGGCATGCGTCTTAAGGTTGAAAAGGCTGCGACTGAATTGGGCTACACTCCCAACGCGCTGGCGTCCAGTCTGACGACAGGCACCACACGGATGATTGGTTTGGTGTCCAATAATTTTCACAACCCCATCTTTCTGGAAGTGTTCGATTTGTTTACTCGGGGGCTGCAGGAGCGAGGCCTGCGACCACTGCTGGTCAACTTGACGAATGAAACAGATCCTGCCAATACCTTACGGATGCTTAAACAGTATTCGGTCGATGGGGTTGTTATAGCGTCCTCAACGCTGACACCAGAATTTGCGCAGGCTTTCCGTGATGCCAACATGCCTGTTGTTCATTCCTTTGGCAGGTATTCCAGCACACCACAAGTGCATGTCGTGGGAATCGACAATGTAGAGTGTGGGCGAATAGCGGCACGAGAGCTTATCCGTCGCGATTATACGTCTGTTGCATTTCTCGGCGGACCAGAGCTAGCTACATCAACACAGGATCGTTGTGAAGGCTTCCTCTCAGAATTGTCCTTGCACCCTCACATCGCTGTCTGTCATTCATTTGCCGAAGCTTATTCGTTTGGTGCTGGCAGAAAAGAGATGCTCCGACTGCTAAAGGCAGCCCCCGCAGAAGCGTATTTTTGTGGTGATGATGTTCTGTCTATCGGTGCATTGAGTGCTGTCGAGAGTGCAGGGCTTTCGGTCCCGGGGGACATCGGACTCATTGGTTTGAATGACATGGAGATGGCTGGCTGGGAAAATATATCGTTGACGACGATTCGCCAGCCGATACAACAAATTATCAGCTCTTCCATTGATTTGATTGTTGCAATGCTTGCGGAGCCAGATCAAGTCCAGTTCGGGGATGCCTGGCGCCCAGACGCCCGATTATTTCCAAGTACGGTTGTAGAACGAAGCACGCTGCGGCCGTTAAGTAATTCCTAACAGAAGCATCCACATTCTATGGTCCGTTGTTTGAAGCCAGTGACAGTCACTGGCTTCTTCGAGCGTACAAAAATCGTATTGATTATCTAAACATTGGAGGGCGGGCGTCCAGCCAGGCGCCGTCATTGTTGCCAGATTCGGCAACGGCGGCAACAGCTGCCATAGATCGTAGACCGTCGTTCGCTCGTGGGTATAGATTGGCAGCTGGATCGATTTCCCGTTTTTCGTTTGTAGCTGTTATCGCTTCAGCCAGATCCTTGTATATGTTGGCAAAGGCTAATGGCATTCCTTCAGCGTGTCCAACGGTGACTCGTGATGTGCGATCAGCTTCTGGAGACAGGTTGCCTTCTCCTCGTTCAATTATCTGGAGTCTTTCGTTAAGTGGCATCCAGTAAAGTTGGTTGGGTTGTTCTTGCGACCAACGCAGTCCACCTGTTTCGCCAAACACCTGAATGGTGAGACCGTGCTGACGACCGATGGCAATTGAGGATGTCCAGAGTCGCCCTACAGCACCACCGTCCATACGAAAATTCACCATCGCATCGTCTTCGAGCTCGCGCGATGCAATACAAGAGACTATATCGGCTGAGAGTGAAGTGACTTCCTGTCCGGTGACAAAGCTGGCCATGTGCATAGCGTGAATGCCACAGTCAGCGAATTGAGCGGAAACACCAGCCTGTGCAGGATCGTAGCGCCAGCGAACGCGAGGGTTGTCAGCATCGGCAGCATCTGCGTGATGTCCGTGCGAAAACTCTGCCTTAACCAAGCGGATTTTGCCCAAGTCGCCTCTGGCTACCATCGCTTTCATATGACGTACCAGCGAATAGCCGGTATAGCCATAATTCACTGCACAGATTTTGCCGGTAGCCTCGGCGACTTTTACAATCTCTTCGCCTTCTTCCACAGACATGGTCATGGGTTTTTCACACAGCACATGAAAACCGGATTCCAGGAAGGCTTTGGTGATTTCAAAGTGCGTCGAATTAGGCGTGGCTACCGTGACTAATTCGATGCGGTCGTCTCTGTTTTTTTCAGCCTCTAGCATTTCTCGCCAATCGCCGTACGATCGATCTGCAGCCAACCCAAGGCGTTGGCCATAAGCGCGACCTTCATCCGGACGATGATCCAGAGCGCCAGCGGTAAAGCTGAACAAGTCATCTAGCCCGGCACCCAGGCGGTGGGCAGGCCCGATCTGGCTGCCTTCGCCACCACCGATCATGCCCCAATTCAGTTTGCTCATTTCACGTGGTCCTCAAATCTATTAGTGTTGTAGGTTGTCAAACTGGGTCTAGGTAAATCCGATGGATTGCAGATACTCGCGGTTTAGCCGTGCATCCCTTTCAGTGTCAGGGTCCAGAGTAGGATCACAGTCTTGTTCGATAGTGCACCAGCCTTCGTAGTTTGCATCCAGAAGTAGCTGCCTGACTGCTGGGAAATCAACTTCTCCTTCTGATAAATTGCAGAAAATTCCCTGACCACAAGCGTCGTAGAATCCTGTTCGGTTTTCAATGGCCTTGGCTTTGATAGCGGCATCGGTATTTTTGAAATGCACATAGGTGATGCGTTCCATATGCCGTTGCATGAATGCCACCGGGTCGAAGCCTGCGTAGGTGCAATGACCTGTATCAATACATATTTTTAACAGTGACGGATCAACTTCTGCCAGCAATCGTTCTACTTCTGGCTCAAAGTCCATAAAACCTCCGGCATGTGGATGAATCTCGGGAATCAGGCCGTATTCTTCCCAACCGATTTTGGCGACAGTTGCGATGCGATCTCGATACGCATTCCATTCAGCTGTATCCATTTGTTCTGCCTCTGAAGCACGGCCTGCGGTGGGCGCACGGCGCGGCGAAATTGAGTCAATGAGTACGAAATGCTGCGCACCATGAGCTTTGAGTGCTTTGCATGTGCGCACGGCACCATCCATGACATCGTCCCACTGATCTGGATCATGAAAAGCACGGAAAACAACACCGCCGATAAGTTCCAGTTTGTGGGCAGCCAGAGCGTCACCGAGCTCTGCCGGATCTTCGGGCATAAATCCTACAGGGCCCAACTCGATTCCGGTATACCCAGCATCGCTGCATTGCTGCAGCACCGTTTGCCAAGTTGGGTTTCTGTCGTCCTTTGCAAATTCAACACCCCAGGAGCAGGGTGCGTTACCAATTCTAATGCTCATTATTTATCGCCTAGTGCTAGCGGGTAATCGTGGTGCGGGTGCACCTAGGTGGTCTAACTGAGGATAGGTCACACACCTGACTCCGCTCATCGTATTCGACGAGTGCGGAAATTCGTTTGCAACCGGTTGCATTTATTGTATTCTTTGACATATTGAACCGTCAACTATCGATTGCTGGGATGAGGCCAGATACTTATGACCCAGGAAACTATTACTCTCACACTTGCACAAGCCATTGTCCGTTGGATGGCCAGCCAGTACATCGTCATAGACGGCGATGAGCAACGTCTGTTTGGCGGTGGTTTTGGCATTTTCGGTCATGGTAACGTGACCTGTCTTGGTGAGGCGTTGTACGACTATCGGCAGGAGTTGCCCCTGTATAGAGGTCAGAATGAGCAGAGCATGGGTTTTGCGGCGGCGGCCTACACAAAATACCATCTGCGACAGCGCATCATGTTCTGCACAGCCTCTGCTGGGCCGGGTACCTCCAATCTGTTGACATCCAGCGCTCTGGCGCACGCTAATCGACTACCCATGCTTATGCTGTGTGGAGATGGGTATCTGACCAGGCTTCCCGATCCAGTTTTGCAACAGATGGAACATTTTCAGGATCCTACCTTGGGTGTAAACGATGCCTTCAAGGCGGTCACCCGATATTGGGATCGCATAACGCATCCCGCGCAAATCATTCAGTCGCTGCCCAATGCAATCGAGACTATGTTGGACCCGGCAGACTGTGGGCCCGCCTTTCTGGGGCTACCCCAGGACGTTCAAGGTTGGACTTATGATTATCCAGCGGTGTTTTTTGAAAAAAAGCTGCATCGCGTAAGGCGTAGCACACCTGATGCACTTGAAATTGAAGACGCGGCTGCGATGCTGAAAACTGCAGCTCGGCCTATGATTATTGCTGGTGGCGGCGTTCAATATTCCAAGGCGGTGGATGAATTAATCGCTTTTGCAGAAACGCATCAGATCCCAGTTGTAGAAACAATCGCTGGACGTGCAAACCTGGAATCAACCCACTCTCTGAATATTGGTCCGGTGGGTGTAACAGGTTCAAATTCTGCTAATGCGATTGCCGAGCAAGCAGATGTCATTCTTGCTGTTGGCACGAGGCTTCAGGATTTTACGACAGGCTCCTGGACTGCATTTTCTAAAGATGCTCAGTTTGTATCGATCAACGTGGGTCGACACGATGCCGGTAAGCACCGTTCATTAACTGTGGTTGGAGATGCGAAGCTATCCCTCACTTTGCTGTCAGATCATTTAGGTGGTTATCATTCTCCGGCAGACTGGGTTTCGTTGGCAAAAGATGAACGAATGAAGTGGGATTCCTACGTGGCGGTGAATGTGTCTTACGGGAATCGCCCCAATTCCTATGCTCAGGCGATTGGTGTCGTAAACGCGTTATGTGATCCATTCGACCGGGTTATTGCTGCGGCTGGTGGCCTGCCTGCTGAGGTAACTGCCAACTGGAGAACATTGAAAGCCGGCACGGTTGATGTTGAGTTTGGTTACTCCTGCATGGGTTATGAAATTGCAGGTGGTTGGGGTGCGCGTATTGCTCAGACAGAAAATGAGGCGGCCCAGGACACTATTGTGTTCACGGGTGACGGGTCGTATTTAATGCTCAATTCGGATATTTATTCGAGTGTACTGACCCGAAAAAAATTGATTGTGCTGGTGCTCGATAACGGGGGTTTTGCGGTTATCAATAAGTTGCAGAACAACACGGGTAATGAAAGTTTCAACAACCTGATCAGCGATAGCCCAACGGTTGAAGAACCGTTTAGCGTGGACTTCGAAGCCCATGCAAGGTCCCTGGGTGCAAATGCTGAAACAGTAGCCAATGCAGCTGAGCTGGAAGCGGCCTTCAAGCGGGCAAAAGCTGCTGATAAAACCTCGGTAATTGTCATGAAAGTCGATCCTTATGAAGGGTGGACCACAGAGGGGCACACCTGGTGGGAAGTGGGTACGCCACACGTGTCGGATAATGAAAAGGTCCGACTCGCACACGAAGAGTGGGAATCGAGCCGACCCAAGCAACGGTCAGGGGTTTGATTTTCTCATGAGCGCTGGCAATACACACACAGCAGCAATTGCCGAACGTTTAAGCCGCAATGCCTTTGTTGTCATTGGGCGTGCGGGTATGGACTTCTACCCTGACCCTCCCGGAACACGAAGCGAAGATGCGACTCACTTTGTTTCTCACCTGGGTGGGTCATCCGCTAACATTGCTGTCGCAATAGCCAAGCACGATGGCCAAGCTTCCTTGGTGACTTGCGTATCTGATGACGCTGTTGGTCGATTCTGTATCAATCAATTGACTCACTATGGCGTTGACTCTACGCATGTCCGAGCTGTAGCAGGCGAGTTTCGAAATTCCTTGGCTGTGTCTGAAAGCCGTGTGGAAGATCACCAGACCGTGATCTATCGCAATGGTGCTGCAGATTTTCAGATGAACCTTGAGGACGTGGCAGCTGTAGACTACAAAGCGTTCGGCGCTTTGATTACTACAGGTACGGTACTTGCTGCTGAGCCTTCACGCAGTGCGGCCTTCGACGCCTTTGGCCGAGCCCGAGCAGCAGGTCTTGCGCTTATTTTCGACATTGACTACCGACCCTACAGTTGGAGCTCTGCTGAAGAAGCACAGAGTGTGTATTCCCGCGCAGGTGAATTGTGCGACATCATTATAGGCAATGATGTGGAGTTCGGTTTCATGGCCGGTAGTTACGACAAGGGTCTGCAAAAAGCTCGTGATCTTGCGCATAGCACTGCCAGCATCGTAGTTTATAAAATGGGTGAGAATGGTGCCATTACCATCACACCCGACGAAGAAATTCAAACGGGTATCTATCCCGTGGATGCGTTGAAGCCAACCGGTGCCGGTGACAGTTTCCTGGGCGGTTTTGTTGCCTCTTTGGCGGCTAATTACGAATTAAGGGAATCGGTGTTACGCGGATCTGCCTGCGCATCTATCGTTGTTTCGCGAGTTGGCTGTGCGCCCGCTATGCCGACCAAGACCGAGTTGGCTGAGTTTCTTGCTACTCATTCAGGTCCTACTACTTCATAACAGGATTCAAGCTAGATGCATATTCCACCGTACGATAATCAAAATGCCCCTCTTGTGGATATAGACGATTCAGTGGTGCCGCTGAATTATTTTAATATCGTCAAATTGGCTAAGGGCGAGGCTTTTGAATATCAAGTGCCTGGCTACGAATCCTGCATAGTGCCAGCCACTGGTACGATCAACATTGAAATAGAGGGCGTTAGCTTCAATGCGTTGGGGAATCGCGGTGTTGATGTTTGGGATGGTGAGCCGGAAGGGGTTTATGTTCCAGTGGGCGCGAAAGTGCTGATGTCATGCATTTCTGATAATGCAGAGGTTTTTATCGCTGGGGCCAAATTTGACAAAGTGTTGGAACCGTTTGATGTTAGAGCTGATGGTTTGGATCTGGTGCAATATGGATCTGATGACACGAAAACACACCGTAAAATCAAGCATATTCTTGGGCAAAAACAAGCAGACAAAGTAGGGCGATTACTCGTTAGTGAGTTGTTTACGGTTGGCCAGGGTGGGTGGTCCGGTTTTCCATCGCACAAGCATGACACTAACCGCTTGCCAGATGAGACACGTCATGACGAGACCTATAATTTTCGTTTTCGACCGAGCCACGGCTCTGGTGTACAAATGTTGCAGCGGGTTGATAATGAACCGGGTGATGCTTACCACATTGTTGATGGTTCAACGATTTGTCTGGACAAAGGCTACCATCCTTGCGCGGCACTGCCAGGCTATGAAATGTACTATTTCACAATTCTGGCAGGATTAACTCAGCGCTCTTTGGTGCAGTACTTTCAACCAACACACGCCTATCAAATTGAAACCATTCCTGGCATTAAAGACATGATTGCGAAGTTCAAGTAATGCCTTTAGTCACACTGGCTGACGTTCTTCAGCCGGCGCTGAAGAACGGCTATGCGGTAGCAGGCTTAGTAACGCTCGGTTGGGAAGATATGTGCGCGTTTGTTGCAGCGGCGGAAGCGGAGAATGTACCGCTTATTCTTCAGGCTGGCCCAGGTTGTAGAGAACATACACCACTGCCTATTCTGGGGAAAATGTTCGTGTACTTGGCAGAGAATGCGTCTGTGCCTGTGGTTGCTCATCTGGATCATGGATATGCCATGGAAGAATGCCGAATCGCGCTTGAATGCGGTTTTACATCTGTCATGTATGACGGATCGCGAAAACCATTGAGTCAGAATATTGAAGAGACTGCCGCTATCGCTGAATTGGCGCATGCGCAGGGCATGTCGTGCGAAGGAGAAATCGGATTTGTGGGATACGCCGAGGGCGAGAGCTCACAAGGAACTGATCCGGATGAGGCCGCTCAGTTTGCACAGCAAACACGAGTAGATGCCATGGCGATTTCTGTGGGCAATGTCCATTTGCAAACCGACGCGGGTGGGTGCCTGGATGAGGAGCGAATTCGCTCTATTGAAATCAAGACTAACGTGCCATTGGTTATACACGGAGGCTCAGGCGTCCCTGTTGAACAGCGGTTATCATTGGCGATGAACACTGCGATATGCAAATACAATATCGGCACGGAGCTACGGCAGGTATTTGGTCAAGCGCTGCGCGAGTCGGTCAATAAGGATCCCTCACGCTTCGACCGTGTGTCTATTCTGAAAGACACGCATGAGCCATTGTTTAATGCGACGAGGAAGGTTTTGCAGAGCGTTACACCAACTCGCTGACTTTAACGGGTTACGAGAATTAATTTTGTGACCCACTAATCCCCTCGGTGTTGCACACCGGGGACTACTGCGCGGTGGAAGTGCCAGCGTTGCTTTAACGCGATGAATGGCAGGTCGATGGATAAGCCTTTTTCCACTCGACGTGAAAGCCACAGGGCAATCGAGAAGGCCGTGACACCTGCGATCATGTTACCGATTGCCTGGCCTGCGAGCACGCCGGGTGCGCCAAACCAGCTACTGCCAAGATAGATCAGAGGAATGCCCAGGCACAGGTCTCGACCTATATTACTTATGGTGGCGAAACCTGGGTGGCGCAGGGCGGTGAAGAACGGATTCGCTGCCAGCTGCAGACCAAAAAGCCAGTAGCTTATAACGATGAACGTGCAGTAGAAGTGCAGCAATTCAGCAGCTTCGGCCTCGAGATCAAACACATCAACCAACACGTCCTGAATCAGAAACATGCCAATGGCTACGGGGACAACGTAGAGGCTGACAAAGACACCGCTGGATAAGAGCGTTTGTCGAACACGGCGCCATTGTTTAGCCCCCATATTTTGTGAAGCTACTGGACCCACGGCGCCTGATAGGCCATAGAGTCCCGCAAAGGCAACCGGGCTAATACGACCTATTACAGCTGCAGCGGCTACCGCGTCTGTGCCAAAGCGCGCCATTTGAGTAGTGGCGTAAGCGGCGCCGAAAGGTCCTGCCAGATTGGTGATGAGCGACGGAATTGCGATACCTGTGAGTTGGCGAATGTCGCTACCGAATCGAGACCAGTCAGGCATTTGCAAAAGGTTATGCCGAATCGCAATAAAGTAGATGGCAAAACCTGCAACGGTACAGCGAGATATGACAGACGCGATTGCAGCACCGGTTAAGTCCAAAGATAATCCGAAAATTAATAGCGGGTCAAGGATCGCGTTGACCAGACCTCCGATGATCGTTGCCCACATGGCTAATTTTGCTTCACCGACGGCTCTTAATAAAGAGGTCGATGCCATGGCTATCCCGAGGATCGGTAGGGCACTACCCACAATACGGAAATAATGAACCGCAAATTCTAGCGTTTGGCCTTCCGCACCCATAAGGCCGATGAGCCACGGTGCGTAAATGAGGCTGATAATCATGGTGGGTGTCGTCATCATGATTATGAATGTCAGCCCGTGCGTGGCCAGGCGCACAGAGGCAGGGGAGCTGGTGGAACCCTTTTTCAAAATTCCTGGGACCGAGTCCGGGACCGAGTCCGGGGCCTGCCTTATAGATTCTTCACCGACAGCTTGTGCAACGACAGTTGCGACAGCGATTGCCAGGCCAATGCAAATAGCGGCTCCAAAAAAGAGTGCTGTTCCTGCAAATCCAACAGCTGCCGCCAGTTCAGGTTCGCCCAGCATGGCAATGAAGAAGACGTCTACCAGATCAACGGCAAATATAGCGAAGAGTCCGATAGCTGACGTTATGGACAGAGTACTTATGTGGCTGAATATTGGCCCTTCTGTGAAATTAACACCTTGCCTGGCCATGCTCGGACGGTCGCTATTTTAGTGTGTCGCCAAATTGAGGGGCTTATACGTTCCACTTTCGCTACGTTTGAAGTCAATGGCAATTCTAGGGTGACGTAAAGGCACTGCAGTCTCGTCAATCAGCAGGTTTTGCTCGGATACATAGGCCTCATAAACTGTGTCTTCATTCTCTGCATACAAATGGTAATAGGGCTGATCCTTTCTTGGTCGAACTGCCCTAGGTATTGCTTCATACCATTCATCAGAGTTGCCAAATTCCGGATCGACATCGTAGATGATGCCTCTGAACGGAAATATCCTATGGCGAACAACCTGTCCTATGCTGAATTTTGCGGCTTTGATCATAGTCCGAGAGTGTACCTGTCATGGCCTCTACGAGAAAGCTACGATATGGTCAGAATGCTTTTATCTATACACGATGGCTCGTAAATACGCGTAAACTTGGTTGATGAAAACTTTACGATATGGCGTCATTGGCACCGGCATGATGGGGCAGGAACACTTACGCAATTTAGCGTTGGTGTCTCAGACTCAAACCTGGAATACCGATGTTGTTGCGCTGATTGATCCTGATCAGGGAATGCGTGAGGCTGCCGTTAAATTAGCTCAATCTTTAGGTAACGAAAATGTCTTGGGATTTGAACGTATTGACGACGTTGACCTGGATACTGTCGATGCATTTTTAATTGTGTCCCCCAACTTTACACATC
The DNA here is from genome assembly GCA_047634635.1 of Granulosicoccus sp. Lineage (GTDB taxonomy): Bacteria > Pseudomonadota > Gammaproteobacteria > Granulosicoccales > Granulosicoccaceae > Granulosicoccus. The sequence goes on from JBLIIE010000031.1 coordinate 22,940, forward strand.
ACGCAATCATTACGCAGCTGCTTCCCAGTGGTAAAGCCATTCTTGCGGAAAAACCTGTGTGTACCTCCTTGCCTCAATGCACCGACTTGCTTGAACGCTTGAAAGGATACCCAGCGGCTTTTTGGGTAGCTATGGAGTATCGATACATGCCGCCAACAGCGCGGTTCCTACAGCGTTTGCATAGTGGAGAACTTGGTACCTTGCGTATGCTCACCATCAAAGAGCATCGTTATCCTTTTCTGGAAAAAATTGGTGATTGGAATCGTTTCAGTGAAAATACTGGCGGCACATTGGTTGAGAAATGTTGTCACCATTTTGATCTCATGCGATTGATCACGGGTTCTGAGGCTGTGCGGGTTTTTGCCAGTGGTGCAATGGACGTCAATCATCTGAATGAGCGCTACGCAGGTCGCACGCCCGACATACTGGACAATGCTCTGGTGATCGTGGATTTCGAAAACGGAGTCAGGGCATCTCTTGAGCTTTGTATGTTTGCAGATGGTGCAGAGCCACAGGAACAGCTGACAGCCATTGGAGATAACGGCAAACTGGATGCCTTTATTCCTGGTCCTGACAGATTCTGGCCTGACTCAGGTAACAGACATTCTCGGGTGGTTTACAGCCCGCGTGATCAAAGCGCACCACAAGTGGAAACGATTGAGGTTGACCCGGACCTGGCAGCTGCTGGTGATCATCATGGTTCAACGTTTTATCAGCATGTACAATTTGGTGAGGCGGTGCTGAACGGCTCGCCTGTGCAGGTGAGCGCCGAGGATGGCGTCAAAGCTGTTCGCATTGGGGCGGCTGCACAGGAGTCTATTCGCACAGGGCAGGCCATAGATATGAAAACATTCAACTTAAATGCGTCTGTGAATGACGCGCGGAACCTAGCATGAATATACCCACTCAGGATGTTGGCGTCGACGGGCAGATGCCGCTTATCGGCTTGGGCTTATGGAAAATCGATAAATCTCAGGTAGCTGATGTTGTTTTCGACGCAATCAAGGCTGGTTATCGGCATCTGGATAGCGCTTGCGACTACGGTAACGAGAAGGAGGTTGGCGAGGGCATCAAACGTGCCATTGATGAGGGTCTTTGTACGCGTGAAGACTTGTGGGTCACGTCCAAATTATGGAACACCTACCATCATCCAGATCACGTCGTTATGGCTATGGATCAATCCTTACACGATCTCGGACTCGACTATCTCGATCTCTATCTGGTGCATTTTCCAATCGCATTGGAATACGTACCGATCGAGACTCGCTACCCGCCCGAATGGATTTTTGACCCGTCGGCAGACCTTCCGTGCATGAAGCCCGCAAAAGTGCCGTTGTCCGACACATGGAAAGCGATGGAAACATTGGTTGATAGCGGACTGACTCGCTACATCGGTGTGTGTAATTATGGTGTAAGCCTTCTGCGCGATTTATTGAATTACGCGCGTATTCCACCGGCTGTACTTCAGGTCGAGTCCCACCCTTACTTAACGCAGGAAAAATTAGTCCGGTTTTGCGCTGAAGAAGATATTGCGGTTACGGCTTTTTCACCATTGGGTGCGCTGTCCTATCTCGAACTGGATATGGCCAAAGCAAACGAATCTGTATTAGTTCAAAAAGCGGTTGTTGACATCGCTCAACGAGTGGGTAGAACCCCAGCTCAGGTCGTATTGCGTTGGGGTGTTCAGCGTGGCAACGCGATAATTCCGAAAACATCTAAACCTGAGCGTTTGCTTGAAAATGCGGCTCTATTCGACTTCGAGCTAACAGCGGATGACATGCAGGCGATCAATTCACTCAATAAAAATCAGCGATTTAATGACCCAGGCGTATTTACAGAACTGGCATTCAACACTTTTTACCCGATTTACGAATAAACGGACGGGCTGACGGGTACGTGTCATTCCTACCCCCGGTCGCATCTGTTACGCTCGATCACTGTCCCATTGCCACGGAGTAGATAACTGTGAAAACGTCCCGACTACCCTTCAAGCCCGCACTTGCAGCCTCATCTGTATTACTAGCATTGGCGTCGATGACGTCTCTTTCTGTGTTTGCAGAAAGTACAGTAACCATACTGCATACCAACGACTTTCATTCCCGCGTCGAGCCTATCAGTAAATACGACAGCCCTTGTTCGGCCGAAGACAACACCGAAGGCAAGTGCTTCGGTGGTTATGCACGGCTGGTCACAGCGGTTGCCGAGGCACGAACTCGCAATCCAGATGCACTGTTGTTCAGCGGTGGTGATCAATTTCAGGGTTCTTTGTTTTATACCTATTACAAAGGGAAGGTAGCGGCAGAAATCATGAATACCATGCAATACGATGGTATGACTGTTGGAAATCACGAATTCGATGACGGACCTGAAGTGCTACGTGAATTTATAGACAACGTTAATTTTCCGGTCGTAATGTCTAACGCGGATGTCAGTCAAGAGCCTTCTCTTGCTGACAAAATCATGAAGTCCACCATCGTTGAAAAAGGTGGTCTTAAATTCGGCATTATTGGACTGACTCCTGAAGACACGGATGAATTGGCGAGCCCGGGCGAAAATATTACATTCTCTGATCCCGTTGCGGCAGTGCAAGGTGAAGTGGATTCACTAACCGAGCAAGGTATTAACAAGATCATTGTCCTGTCTCATTCGGGTTATGAAGTGGACAAGCGAGTGGCAGCTGAAACAACGGGAGTAGACGTTATTGTTGGTGGCCATACAAACACATTGCTATCCAATACCAATGAACGTGCTATTGGCCCCTATCCAACTATGGTTGGAAACACGGCGGTAGTTCAAGCTTATGCATTCGGAAAATACATGGGTGAACTCTCTGTATTGTTTAACGACGCGGGTGAAATAATCACAGCCACCGGTGAGCCTATTGTTATCGACAGTACCATAGCCGAACAGGCAGATATCGTCGCACGAGTTCAGGCACTGGCAGAACCTCTCGATGAGATTCGCAACAAGATCGTTGCGTCATCAGCAGCAGTCATTGAAGGCAATCGCGCTGTATGCCGTATTCAAGAATGTGAGATGGGTAATCTGGTTGCAGATGCCATGTTGGATCGAGTGAAGGATCAAGGCGTCACTATCGCCATCATGAACTCAGGTGGTCTTCGTTCATCCATTGATGAAGGTGATGTGACTATGGGTGAAGTTCTTACAGTCCTGCCTTTTCAGAATACTTTGGCTACATTTGATATCAGCGGTGCACAGATTGTTGCAGCTCTTGAGAATGGTGTAAGTCAAGTCGAAGAGGTTAAAGGACGGTTTCCACAGGTAGCAGGGCTTAAATTCAAGTGGGATGCAACAAAACCTGCTAACGAAGGACGAGTGGTCGAAGTTATGGTAAGTGTCGGTGGCGAGTACCAGGCAATTGATACCGCTAAAACATACAGTGTTGTGACGAACAACTATGTTCGTGGTGGGGGTGATGGGTACAAGATGTTTGCATCTGATGCTGAAAACGCTTACGACTTCGGACCCAACATGGAAGACGTATTGGCAGACTATCTTGCTGCTAACGCTCCATACGCACCTAAGTTAGAAGGCCGCATAGCTCAGTAAATTGATAAAACACGACTACGCTCGACGTGATCAGTGAGTTGAGAATCTACATCAGAGCGTGCCTTTTAGGCGCTCTGATTGTTAATACAGTAGGGGCCAACGCATATGCGTCAGCCCCTTCTGTGTTGTCTATAAATTTGTGTTCTGATCAGATGGTCATGCTATTGGCTGAACCATCACAGATAAAAGCCTTGTCCAGATTAAGTAAGGACTCGGCAGGTTCGTATTTTCATGCACAGGCTCAAGAGTTTCCTCAAGCCGAGACCCAGGCGGAGGACATCCTGCCTTTAGCGCCCGATGTAGTGTTAACCGGTCCGTATACACCAAGACATACCTCATCACTCTTGGTTGAACTGGGCCTGAGGGTCGAGTCACTGACAATTGCCAACTCTCTTGAGGACATGTTTGCCAACATGCTTCTAGTTGGTCGAATTCTTGATCAGCAAGATAAAGCTACGTTAATCGTGGAATCATTACGGAAACGATTATCGGAGATAAATCTGCGTGTAGAGCTGTTGGACACTCGTATGCGTGAGAGCGGGCAAAACCGGCCAAAGGCTGCTGTCTATGATCCCAACGGTTATACGGTTGGCCCATCGTCCTTACGAGGTGAAGCCATGAGCTTGGCAGGTTGGCATAATGTTGCCCAAGATAAAGGCATAGTATCCTACGGGGTAATCCATCTTGAAGAGCTCATTCAGCTAGCACCTGTAGCGCTTATCGAGTCTCCCTATAGCGCTGATACGTACTCCCGTGGTCAAATGGTTGCTAAGCATCCAGCTTTGCGACAAGCTGGGTTGAATCCCATTGTTGTGTCCTTACCTAGTAATCAGACTATTTGTGCGGGTCCCTGGTCAGTTGATGTGGTAGCAAAGCTGCTAGAGGCAAGAGAGCAGTTGCATTGAGGAATCAGAGTTAACGCGGCACACCCGTCGCCTGGGTTACGTTCCCCACAGAGACCCTGTAGAGGATGTCTTTCACTGAAATTATGATTGCTCGTGTCGGGAATCTCTTTAATCTTTGTCACAGTGTGACGCGTCCGGCAATACAAGTAACATACTAGGGTCTTCAGCACATTCTTCGTTCTTAGCGATGAGGTGATTCGAAACCTTGCCGTTAGCCTCTTTACAAGTTGATGAGTACGTTTTCAGCTTGATAATAATAATAATAATAATAATAAGAGGCGCGGTATTAATGAGAAAGCGCACTGTGGTACTTTGGTCAGCAACAGGGATGTTGCTGACATTCATACTCGCTAGCGCTACGGCGTTAGGAGTGCAAACACAAAATGCTCAAATGCTTATAACATTGAGTGGTTTTGATGATCAGTTGAAAGTTCTACCCGATGCTGTAAACAGCAGCTTTAACAAACTGATGCTTGAAGACGGGGTTGTTGCTCCGTTTGAAACACAGGACATTCCTCGCCTGAAATCTGCAGTTGCCGCTGTATTTCACTCACAGATTTTAAGAGACTCTGTATTAGCCGAATTGCAGGCCTCTTTATCTGCAGATGAGATGGGGCGCCTAATCGAGTTTTACTCGAGTGAGAGAGGCACATCTTTGCGCCGTTCTGAGCTCGAAAATAGTGTTCTTGAGCATGCTGATCGATTCCAGCTATGGTATCTGGAGACCGGCATGTATGGCTTGGATAGTGAGCGACAACGTTCTATTCATGACCTTGAGCGCGCCATGCAGGCAACCGTCGGTGCGGTGGATGCAATGATCGGCATGCAGGTAGCTATGCAAATGAGCTTAAGCCCGGTACTCCCTGCTAATGAGCGAATGAGCCCAAATCAATTACTGTTCGCTGCACAGGAACAGCGTGCCGAACTGACACGGGCTTATCGTCAAAGCTCGCTTGAAACATTAGCATTCGTGTTTCAGGGGCAGTCCACTGACGCTTTAAGAGCTTATTCAACCATGCTTAAGACCAGCGCTGGCCAACAATACGTCACAGCCTTGAATGAGGGTATGACTCGCGGCCTGTTCAAGGCTGCAGAGCAGCTGGGTCTGTCTATTCAGGAAATCCTGAAAGGCAGAATAGGTCAGGGGGTTTAGTTTTATTACACAGTACGCCTCGAGGAAAGGACGCACTGTATATTGACGGCTTAAGGTTACAACATCCAGTTGCCTGCTACTCGGTTGTCCTTGGTGGCAACCCTGTGTGCTGCGATAGTATCTGACCCTTGCGCACTGTACCTTTACCAGCAGCGGCACCACGCCCTGCTTGACGCTCTGTGGGAGTACTGTTCTTACGTCGATTGCTTTGGTACCCACCGTCACCTTTTGGTTGATAGGTTGGAACAAGGTGCTGTTTCCCATTACCAATAAGATTTGCACGCCCCATCGATTTCAATGCTTCACGGAGCATTGGCCAGTTCTGCGGATCATGGTAGCGAAGGAAAGCTTTGTGTAGTTTTCGCTGAGTTCCTGATTTTGCAACAGGCACGTCACCACCGTCGCGTTTGACTCGTTTAAGTGGATTTTTGCCGGTGTAATACATGGCGGTGGCTGAAGCCATGGGCGAGGGGTAGAAATTTTGGACTTGATCTGCCCGAAATCCGTTTGTCTTTAACCATAGCGCCAAATTCATCATGTCCGAGTCGGTCGTGCCCGGATGCGCAGCAATAAAGTAGGGAATAAGAAATTGTTGTTTCCCAGCTTTCTTGGTGAATTTTTCGAACATTGCCTTGAATTCGTCGTACGCACCAATCCCTGGCTTCATCATTTTGTCCAGAGGGCCACGTTCAGTATGCTCAGGCGCAATTTTCAGGTATCCACCGACGTGGTGTGTCACCAACTCTTCTACATATTCCGGAGATTTTATGGCCAGGTCATATCGCAATCCTGATGCGATAAGTACTTTTTTTACACCTGGCAATTCCCGCGCACGTTTGTACAGCTTTATCAGCGATGAATGATCAGTGTCGAGATTGGAGCAGACATCAGGGTAAACACAGGATGGCAGGCGACAGTTGGACTCTATCTCACGTGACTTGCACGCAAGGCGGTACATGTTGGCTGTAGGGCCACCCAGGTCTGAAATGACGCCAGTAAATCCTGGAACCTCATCACGGATAATTTCGATTTCCTTGATAATCGAGTCTTCCGATCGGTTCTGGATGACTCGGCCTTCGTGTTCCGTAATCGAGCAGAATGTACAGCCACCAAAACAGCCACGCATAATATTGACGGAAAACCGAATCATTTCATAAGCGGGGATTCGTGCCTTGCCATAAGACGGGTGCGGAACCCGTGCATACGGATGATCAAACACATAATCCATTTCTTCGGTAGTCAGAGGAATCGGTGGCGGATTGAGCCATAGCTTTTGGCCACCCTGGTTTTGCACCATGGCCCGTGCGTTACCCGGATTGGTTTCCAGGTGCAAAACACGATTGGCATGTGCATAGAGCACCTTGTCGTGGCTCACCATGTCAAAAGAGGGAAGTCGAAGAACAGTTTTGTCTCGCTTCTGCTGACGTATGGACTGTCGCTCTTCGCGACTCATAAACGTCAGTACCTGAGTGTCCACAGCTAGTGGGGCTGCCGCAGCAGAGGCACCGTCGCTGCAAGGTGAACCTGCCTCATCCGCCGAGCCATCTTCTGGAACGATGTAGGGATTGGCTGGTTCCTCGACACGCCCAGGTTTATCGACTTTGCTTGAGTCGATGACTATCCAATCTGATGGCAGTTCGTCCATCATCATGGCGGTACCTCTGACGTCAATAATCTGTTTGATGTCATGTCCCGCTGCTAAACGGTGGGATATTTCTACAATTGCCCGTTCACCGTTACCGTAGACAAGTAAATCAGCTTTGGCGTCGGCAAGTATTGAGCGCCGGACTTTGTCTTGCCAGTAATCGTAATGCGCGATGCGTCTTAATGAAGCTTCGATCCCACCAATGATAATCGGGGTGTCTTTAAAGGCTTCGCGGCACCGTTGCGAGTAGACGATGGAGCTTCTGTCTGGCCTTTTACCGCCGACATCGTCAGGCGAGTACGCATCGTCAGATCGAATTTTGCGATCGGCGGTATAGCGGTTGATCATGGAATCCATGTTGCCAGCCGTGATGCCAAAGAACAGGTTAGGAGCGCCTAGAACCTCAAATGCCGATGTGTCCTGCCAATTGGGCTGAGAAATAATCCCGACTCTAAATCCCTGAGCTTCCAATAGTCGGCCTACAATTGCCATACCAAAGCTAGGGTGATCTACGTAAGCATCCCCTGTGACAACAATGATGTCGCAACTGTCCCAGCCGAGCTCGTCCATTTCGTCCCTGTTCATGGGCAAAAAGGGTGCTCGTCCGTAACACTCTGCCCAATAGGGCGGATAATCATAGAGCGCGCGAGGCTGTGAATCTGTGGGCCGTGCAGACATGTAAAAATTCTCAGGCTAATCCGGTATGGTAACTGTTTAGTGCGTGATTGGTCGACTGATTGCGCAAGTCCGTGCGCCGCGCAACATTCGTAACACCAAAGTAGTTGGTTTTTTATCGATTCTTTCGAAAAATAATTCTTATGATAAAGAGAAAGTCTGCTTAATGAAGCGCCTGATCAGCATTGTTTTGCCCATTGCCGTGATTTTGGTGGCCTTTGGGGCTTCAAAAATTATCAAGGCGAATAAACCTGAGCCGGTTTTCCGCACACCGCAGCCAAACACCTTACTCATAGAAGTCGAGCGACTCCACAGTTCCAATTACCCTGTAATAATTCGCAGCCAAGGTACGGTTCAGCCGACAATCACCAACAAGCTTGTTCCAGAAGTTGCTGGTACGGTCTCGTCGCTAGGTGTTTCGTTCGTTATCGGTGGGGAATTCAGTGCGGGTGAGATGCTCGTTGAAATTGATCGACGTGACTATGACATTGCTTTGACACAGGCTGAAGCCAATTTGGCTCAGGCCGATGCTCAGTTGGAAGAACAATCAGCTTTAGCCGAAAGTGCCCGGGCCGAGTGGCAAGCGTTGGGCAGACGAGGAAAGCCCTCTTCATTGACACTGCGAGAACCTCAACTGGCTGCAGCCAGTGCCAGTCGGGATGCTGCGTTGGCGCAAGTTCAACGTGCCGAGCTGGATTTACAAAGAACACGGTTGCTTGCACCTTACGATGGCATTGTCTCAGCACGCTCTGTTGATCCAGGGCAATTCGTCTCTCGTGGCTCACCTATTGGACAAATTCACGGCATTGAATCTGTGGATGTCCGATTACCCTTGAGCAACCGGCAACTGACTTACCTGGATACTACGGGAGGTGCGCAAGTTGAGTTGACTGCAATTATTGGTCGTGATGCACGAATATGGGTGGGGGAACTAAATCGTGTGGAAGGCATTGATCCAGCAACTCAGCAACTCAACGTCATAGTCAGGGTCAATGAGCCCTACAATGTGGATAGCAGGTCTGTCGAAAATTTTCCTTTACGGGTAGGGCAGTACGTTAGTGCTCGAATTGCCGGCCAGGTGTTGAAAGATGTTTTCGTGATACCTCGTGCAGCTCTGCGAGAAGAGCGCGAGGTGCTGATAATGACCGATGCTAATACGATAGAACGTCGGGAGGTGACTGTTGCTTGGTCTGACGATGAATTCGCAGCCATAACCTTTGGGCTATCCGACAATGACGCTCTCGTTATTACGCCACTAAGCACGGTGACAGATGGGACGCCAGTGCAAGTGGTGGGTGACAAAAAGCGTAAACCCGGACAAAGTCAGGGGCTCAACTGATGCATGGACTCATTGCCTGGTTTGCACGTAATTCGGTCGCGGCCAATCTGTTGATGATATTCGTTATTGTATGGGGGTTGTCGGCACTCACCACCCGGATTCCGGTTGAGGTGTTTCCAAGTTTCGAGCTGGACAGCGTCAATGTCAGTATTCCTTTTCGTGGTGCAACGCCCAGTGAAGTGGAAGTAGGCGTCACGGTAAAAGTTGAGGAAGCGATACAGAGCGTTGAAGGCATCAAGAGCATGACGTCGACAGCTAATGAAGGTATAGGGACCGTGTTTGTCCAAGTTGCCAGTGGTTATGACCCTGAGAAAATTCTGGACGATATTAAACAGCGTGTTGACGGCATCAGCACATTTTCATCTGAAGTCGGTATTCCCAGAATCACGATTCCTTCCGCTAATCGTGAAGTGATCAGTGTCGTGGTAGCCGGAGCCATGCCTGAAAAGGAACTTCGGCTGATAGCTGCCAGGGTTCGGGATGACATCGAAGCCTTGCCAAATGTATCCACAGTTTCAGTTTCCGGTGCGCGCTCCTACGAGATCGGTATTGAAATATCGCAGCGCTCTCTTGAAGGTTATGGCTTGACGCTGGCTGCGGTGTCGCAGGCTATTGAAGCCAGCTCGCTTGATCTCGCTGCGGGTGCCATTACAACTGGTAGTGGTGAAGTGTTGCTTCGAACTCGTGGACAAGCTTATGAGGCGGCTGATTTTGGGCGGATTGTGGTGCGCTCTGGTAGTGATGGGACGCGTGTAACTATTAGCGATATCGCAACAATAAAAGACGGCTTTGAAGAGGCTCAGATAGAGCAACAGTTTAACGGACAGAACAGCATTGAAATTGATGTGTATCGCACGGGATTGCAGAGCGCTATAACCGTTGCGGATGCGGTCAAGGAGTACCTGGTAACGGCACAAGCGAGCATGCCGTATGGCGTGACCCTGGGGTACTGGCGCGATTGGTCCCGAACCGTCAGAGCACGTTTGGATACTCTGACAAATAGCGCCATGCAAGGTGGAATCCTAGTGGTGCTTTTGCTGTCGTTTTTCTTACGATTCTGGGTTGCTGTCTGGGTGTTCGTAGGTGTGCCTGTATCTATCCTTGGCGGTATAGCCTTGATGCCGATTTTTGGCGTGTCCTTGAATCTACTGAGTTTGTTTGCCTTTATTTTAGTGCTGGGTATTGTTGTCGATGACGCCATAGTGACTGGTGAAAATATCTTTTCTCACATGCGGCGTAAAAAAGACCCCGTTCAGGCAGCCATTGAAGGCACTCAAGAAGTTGCCATGCCTGTCACTTTTGGTGTTTTAACCACCATGGCAGCATTTGCCCCGTTACTGATGATCGAAGGCGCGCGCGGCCAATTATTCGCGCAGATTCCACTCATTGTTATTCCCGTACTGTTGTTTTCTATTATCGAATCAAAGTTTGTTTTGCCTTCACACATGAGCCATTTGAATTTTCACTCAGAGAAGACGCCCAATGTTTTCGCTCGGATGCAGTATAAAATATCTGATGGATTTGAACATTTAATACACACTGTTTATCAACCAATGCTGGCAACTGCACTGCGCAATCGTTATCTGGTGTTATCACTTTTTGTGGGGGGGGCAATCATCATATTTAGTCTTGTCTCTTCGGGGCACGTACGTTTTGTCTTTTTCCCCCGTGTGCAAAGCGAGACGGCCAGAGCTGTGTTGGAAATGCCAGCTGGCACCCCTTTCGAGGTGACACAAAAACATATTCAAAAGATGAGTGATGCGGTACTGAAGCTACAGGCAAAGCATATTGATCCTGTTACCAACGAAAGCGTCATTGAATCCGTGCTGTCCACGGCAGGTAGCTCAGGTGGTGGTAGTAAGGCCAGTCATCGCGGACGAGTCATGTTTGAGATTACGCCACCAGAGGAACGTACTCTAGTCATTAGTAGTCTTGAACTTGTGGCCGAATGGCGCCGTGAGATAGGTAGTATTCCCGGAGCTGTCAATGTGAGCTACCGAGCCGAAATTGGTCGTGGCGGTAGTCCTATTGATGTAGAAATTTCTGGATTTGAGTTTGATCAAATGGCAGAGGTAGCCGGGCTTTTAAAGCAGGAGCTTAGCAAGTACCCCGGTGTCAGTGAAATCTCCGATACGTTTGAAGGAGGTAAGGAAGAAATTCAATTGAGTATCAAACCTGCCGGTAGGCAGCTCGGGATCACGCTGGCGGATATTGCCAGTCAAGTCAGAACTGCGTACCTGGGAACTGAGGTGCAGAGTATTCAGCGAAATCGTGACGAGGTAAAAGTTATCGTCAGGTATCCAAAAGAGGAACGCGCATCGTTAGCCCAATTAGAGCGCTTGAGCATACGAATGCCCACTGGCGAATCAGTACCACTAGCAAGTGTTGCTAACTTGGATATAGGGCGAGGTTATTCTCAAATAAGACGAGTTGATCGCCGACGCACAGTCAATGTGCAGGCTGAAGTCAACAAGGCAACAGCCAATATCGAAGGTATCAAAATAGCGTTAAGTGTTTTGGCGGAAAGTTTAGAGATTGAGTATCCGGATGTCCGAATATCACTCGAAGGAGAAGCCCGGGAGCAGCGAGAATCTTTTGCCAGTTTGCGGGTCGGTTTGCTCCTTGTACTGCTAGTCATCTACACCTTGCTTGCCATTCCTTTTGGTAGTTATGTACAGCCGCTACTGGTTATGATCGTTATCCCGTTTGGTGTAGTTGGTGGAATTCTCGGGCACATGATCATGGGCATGTCCTTAAGCCTCATGAGCTATATGGGCATGCTGGCCCTGTGCGGTGTTGTCGTCAACGATTCGCTGGTATTGGTTGACTGGGTCAACCGGCAACGTCGTCAGGGTGTTGCGCTTCTGGATGCTGTTAGAACATCGGGTGTTGCCCGTTTCCGAGCGGTCATTCTGACATCGTTAACAACGTTCTTTGGTTTACTGCCGTTGATATTTGAAACCAGTACGCAGGCTCAATTTCTTATCCCCATGGCGGTATCGCTGGGGTTTGGCATTTTGTTTGCCACAGCCGTTACCTTGATACTGATTCCGGTCAACTATCTTGTTCTGGAAGATTTGCGCAAGCTATTTGGCCGTGGGAAAAAGAAATTGTTTGATCGGGCAGTGACGAATACGCTTTAGGTGTCTTTAACAGATGCTTAACTGGGGTGTCACGATTCTCCCTTTTGGGTACCACTGCTATGCTACTTATACTATAACAAGAGACTGAAAACCAAAGTGACATCAACATTGGATTCATCATTGCTGGAGCCACGCTCCGGTGAGGAACAGATGCTCTTGAGTGAGGCCATTACGACTTTATTTGAACACAAGATCTCGTTTAACGAATTCCTGGGGTTCAAGATCGTACAGCGTGATCCTCTGCCGGTGTTAATTAGGTTCGAAATGCGTCCAGAGTTGGTGGGGCATTTTCTATATGGGAGGCTGCATGGTGGGGTTATATCATCCGTACTGGATGTCGTTGGTGGGCTAGCTGTCTTTCAGGGTATTGCCAATTTTCATGCGCATGAATCCTGTGATGAAATCATGCAAAGGTTCGCCCCTCTGTCGACCATAGATATGCGTGTCGACTATTTACGTCAGGGGATTGGTCAGACATTCACCGCTGAGGCCAATGTTGTTCGACTGGGACGCCGAGTCGCCGTTTGCAGCATGCGATTATCTAATGAAGAGAACATACTAATTGCCACTGGCAGCGCCACTTACATGGTGAGTTAAGAGGCAATAGTTATGAGGCAAACGTTTAATGCTGCCTGTTATACTGTGGCTGAGTTACTGTAGCTTTTCGGGCTCGGTATTGTCTTTGCTTTTTCAGCGTTAACAACATGGTTGCCCGCTGTTGCATACGGAAATTAATCAATGCGATTAAAACACTGTCACAATTTTCACGATTATCGTGAACTTGCAAAACGTCGTTTGCCAGGTCCTATTTTTAATTACATAGACGGCGCTGCGGACGATGAACTGACGTGCAGGCGCAATACGCAGGCCTACGAGTCGGTAGATTTGGTTCCCAACGTTCTGCGTGGCGTTGAAGATGTTGATTTGTCAGTAACCGTTATGGGGCAGAAGCTCGATGTACCTTTCTACTGCTCACCGACAGCGCTGCAACGACTATTTCATCATCAGGGTGAACATGCTGTAGCCGCGGTGGCTGAAGAACTCGGAACACTTTTTGGTGTATCGTCACTAGGTACGGCTTCACTGGAAGAGCTTCGCAAAAAGCATAAAAATCCGCAGGTCTATCAGTTCTATTTCCACAAGGATCGTGGGCTGAATACAGCTATGATGCAAAGAGCAAAGGCATCAGGGGTTGATGTCATGATGCTCACTGTAGACAGCATTACGGGTGGTAACCGTGAAAGGGATCTTCGCACAGGATTCTCGATTCCTATGCGCCTGAACTTGAAAGGGATCTACGGATTCATGACTAACCCCATGTGGGGGATTAATTACGTTACCCACAAAAAGTTCAGTCTTCCACAGCTCGAAGATCATGTGGATATGAGTGGAGGTGCGACGTCTATAGGGCGGTATTTTACAGATATGCTGGACCCCACCATGGACTGGGACGATGTCGCGAAAATGGTTCAGGAGTGGGATGGACAGTTCTGCTTGAAAGGAATCATGTCAGTAGAGGATGCAAAACGTGCGGCAGATATCGGCTGTTCTGGCATCGTGCTGTCAAACCACGGTGGCAGGCAGCTGGATGGATCGAGCGCAGCATTCGATCAATTGGAGGACGTTGTCATGGCGGTTGGTGATCGAATTGATGTGATGGTCGATGGTGGTATCCAGCGAGGAACACATATTTTGAAAGCTCTGGCTCGGGGCGCGAAGGCGGTAGGTCTCGGACGATATTACTTGTACCCACTGGCGGCAAGCGGTCAGGTGGGAGTGCATCATGCGCTCACTAGATTGAAGGCAGAGGT
>JBLIIE010000032.1:0-36756 GCA_047634635.1 Granulosicoccus sp.
TGGTGAATTTGCCCGGGCCAGATTTTGTTAATCGAGTTATGGGGGTTAGTGATCGCGGGCCAGGCACTATGCGCGCCATGCAGCAGTTATTTAGCGCGGGTCGCTTAGGTGGCACCGGCTATATGTCCATGTTGCCTGTAGACCAGGGAATCGAACACTCTGCAGGCGCATCCTTCGCACCTAATCCCATTTATTTTGATCCAGCTAGAATCGTTGAATTGGCCATCGAAGGTGGATGTAACTGTGTTGCCTCGACCTTGGGTGTACTTGGATCGGTTTCACGTCAATATGCTCATCGCATCCCTTTCATGGTGAAGCTGAATCACAATGAAACGCTAACTCTGCCTGCCATGTACGAGCAAACTCTTTTCGCACAAGTCGAGCAGGCTTTTGATCTTGGCGCTCTAGCAGTTGGCGCAACCATATACTTTGGGTCGCCAGACTCTCGCAGGCAGATTCAGGAAATTTCTGAAGCTTTCTATCGAGCTCATGAGCTGGGCATGGCCACAGTTTTATGGGCTTATCTACGTAATTCTGAATTCAAGAAAGACGGTGTTGACTATCATTCTTCCGCCGACTTGACGGGTCAGGCAAATCATCTCGCCAGTACCATTCAGGCGGATATCGTTAAACAGAAGCAGGCTGAAAATAACGGTGGCTATAATGCGATCGGTTTTGGAAACACGCATCCCAAGGTGTATTCTGAATTAACGACCGATCACCCAGTCGATCTGGTTCGATATCAGGTAGCAAATTGTTACTTGGGTCGCGCAGGTTTGATAAATTCAGGTGGTGGGTCTGGTGATAATGATCTAGCCCAGGCCGTGCGAACGGCTGTAATTAATAAGCGAGCGGGTGGTATGGGAATGATTTCAGGACGTAAAGCCTTTCAGAAAGACATGAAAGATGGAGTTGCGCTGCTGAACGCTATTCAGGATGCTTATCTAGACGAACGTGTAACAGTGGCCTGATTCAGGTCACTTTGCGACTTATGGACACAATATGTTTCATGCGAACGGTGTATTGCACACTCTTTTCCTGTTAATTTCTAAGCACGCATCAATACCTAAGGTGTCTGTCAGTAATTTTGGCGGCACTGGTGGACACTCAATACGAAATGGAGGTAATCAACAGATGTGGAAAAAAATTCTTCCCATTGCAGCAGTATTAATTCTGGGCTGGATCGGATTAAATCTATTCAGTAGCAAAGAAGCCCAAGAAACTGTTGCAGGTGCAGAAGAAACTGTCAGTGCCGAGGTTTCCGAAGCAACAGAAGTGGCATCTGATGTTGCAGATTCTACGACTGATGAAGGGGTTGAAGCCGTCGACGCCGTGACTGATGAGGCGAAAGACGTGGCAGACACAACAACTGAAGCAGCTGCTGGTGCTGCAACAGACGCGGTGGCAGACGCGGTGGCAGACGCGGTGGCGGATGTAATGGAAGCAACTAGCGATGCTGCCGATTCTGTGGCAGACGTGACTTCAGAAGTTGAAAATCCTGCCGAGGGCACTGTTGATGTTGTTGCTGAAACGGCGGCCGATGTAAAAGATACAGCAACTGATTTAGCGTCTGAAGCCAAAGATATAAGTACAGAGGGTGTTACTGCTGTAACCGCTGGGGTTGCTGGCTTGGTTGCTAAGTCTTCTGACGCGGCCGATAGTTCTAGTGATTCTGTAGTTGAAGGTGCTGTAGATGCGGTTTCTGGAATAGCGACAGAGACTGATGAAGTAGTAGCTGATGTCGTTGAAGGCGCAATTGAAGGAGTCGTCGAAACAGCAGTAGAATCCACTGAAGCGACAGCAGATACGGAGGAAGGCGTAGCTGAAGACGTGGCTGAGACAGCGACAGAAGATACTGACGAGACAACTAGAGCGGTAGACGGCGCGACTGAAGAGGTAGCTGAAACAGCAACAGAAATCGCTGGAGCGTTAGCAGATGCAGTAGAAGGCGCAACTGAAGAAGCGGCTGAAACAGCAACCGAAACTACCGAAGCGGCAGTTGAAGTAGTAGAAGGCGTATCTGAAACAGCGACAGAAACTACTGAAACAGCAGAAAGCGCAACTGAAGAAGTGGTTGAAACGCCAACAACAACAGAAGCGGAAACTGAAACTGAAACAGTAGAGAGCGCAACTGAAGAAGTGGTTGAAACAGCAACCGTAACTACTGAAGCGGCAGTTGATGTAGTAGAAGGCGCGACTGAAGAAGCGGCTGAAACTACTGAAGAAATAACTGAAACAGTAGAAAGTGCAACTGAAGAAGCCACAGAAACTACTGAAGCGGCAGTTGACGTAGTAGAAGGGGCAACTGAAGAAGGGGCTGGAACAGCACCAGAAACTACTGAGGCGGCAGTTGACGTAGTAGAAGGTGCAACTGAAGAAGGGGCTGGAACAGCACCAGAAACTACTGAGGCGGCAGTTGAAGTAACAGAAGGGGCAACTGAGACAGCGACACAAAGTACCGAAGAGGCAGTTGAAGTCGTAGAAGGGACAACTGAAGAAGTGGCTGAAACAACCACAGAAACTACTGAAGCGGCGATTGAAGTAGTAGAAGGTGGAACTGAAGAAGTGGCAGACACAACCACAGAAACTACTGAAGCAGCAGTTGACGTAGTAGAAGGGGCGACCGAAGAAGCAACTGAAACAGCCACAGAAACTACTGAAGCGGCAGTTGACGTAGTAGAAGACGCGGTTGAAGAAGCGGCTGAAACAACCACTCAAGCAGCAGTTGAAGTAGTAGAAGGGGCGACCGAAGAAGCAACTGAAACAGCCACAGAAACTACTGAAGCGGCAGTTGACGTAGTAGAAGACGCAGTTGAAGAAGCGGCTGAAACAACCACTCAAGCGGCAGTTGAAGTAGTAGAAGGTGCTACAGAAGAGTTGGCAGAAACAGCCACAGAAACTACTGAAGCGGCAGTTGAAGTAGTAGATAGCGCAACTAAAGAACCGGTTGAAACAGCGACAGAAACTACCGAAGCAGCAGTTGAAGTAGTAGAAGCTGCAACTGAGGAAGTGGCTGAAACAGTCATAGAAATGACTGAAGTAGCAGTTGAGGCAATTGAGGCCGCAACTGAAGAAGCCATCGAAACGGAAACCACAGAGACAGCAGCTGAAGAAGTGATTGAGCCAAAAGTATCGGCGATTGTTGAGCGAGGCTCATTTAGCCTTGGCGGAATCAGTCGTAAATTAGGTGGCGTGTTTGGATTGGCCACTTCGGCGCTTTCGGGTGCAAATGATGAAGCGTCTGCGAGATCAGCATTGCCTCAGCTTGAAAAGGCGGTGACGGCTCTGGGCGAAGTATCGGAGCAGTTTGCATCGGTACCCGCATCAGCTAAAGCACCTCTAATACGAGTTGTTAAAAGTGGAATAGCAAGATTAAGACCTCTCGTTGATACGAAGCTCAACAAAGAGGGTGTAGGGGCGATCCTGACACCATCGGTTTCCTCATTGATGGAAACGTTGAAGGGTATGTCTCAGTAGGCATTCGTACAAAGCAATACCAAAAAAGGCACCCATGAGGTGCCTTTTTTGTTTCAGGAATTTTTAAAGTTAGTTCCTACATACTGACCCTACAATTTTTTACTTCATTGACTCAGGCGATTCACTGCTTCGCGGTATCGCTCCAATGTGCCCTCAATGACCTCCGCTGGTACTTGTGGACCTGGGGGGGATTTGTCCCAATCCAGGGTTTCGAGCCAATCGCGGATGTATTGTTTGTCATAACTGGCTGGACTTGAACCTGCTTGATAAGTCTCAGCTTCCCAAAATCGCGAAGAATCTGGGGTGAGAATTTCATCCATCAAAACGAGATTCCCAGCTGAGTCTTGCCCAAATTCGAACTTGGTGTCAGCAATAATGATCCCTCTATCGAGAGCAAATCGCGCAGCGTCGTTGTAAATAGCAATGCTTACTCGCTTGATATCCTCGGCAAGCGATGCACCGATAGTGTCGGCCATCGTTTTGAAGCTAATGTTCTCATCATGATCACCTACTGCCGCCTTGGTTGCCGGTGTGAAGATGACTTTTGGTAGTTTTTCGGCCTGAACAAGCCCATCGGGTAAGGCATGTCCACAGACTTCTCCAGATGCCTGATAGTCTTTCCAACCTGATCCAATGAGGTATCCCCGCACAACAGCCTCTACAGGGATGGCTTTTAATCGGCGCACGATCATGCAGCGGCCTTTGGCTTGAGCGAGTTCGGTTGGGTCCGTGAGAATGGATTCAAGTGGAATATTAGCCAAATGATTAGGAATCATAGGTCTGACTCGATCAAACCAGAAATGTGCTAACTGTGTCAGTAATTTGCCCTTCCCAGGGATGACATTGGGCAAAATTACATCGAACGCAGAAACCCTGTCAGTGGCAATAATCAGCCAATGAGCATCGTCGATCTCATAGATGTCCCTGACTTTGCCGCGATATTGCAGCTTCAAGGAGCTAATTGAGGTGGTGTGTAATCCTTCTTCAGAGACAATCTTGTTCATGCAGGCGAACGTTTCGTTAAAGCTTCGTCGGAAGCTCCAGTATACTTGGCTATTCAGTTGTGGTTGTGTAGAACGTGATAATGAAGGATGTGAGGGTAGGCGTAGTGATGGGAAGCGATAGCGATTGGCCGGTGATGCGAAAGGCTGTCGACTTGCTAGAGCAGTTCGGCGTGTCTCATGAGAAGGCTGTTGTATCTGCTCATCGCATGCCGGATGAGATGTTTGCGTACGCTGAACAGGCTGGGCCCAGAGGTCTGTCTTGTATCATCGCAGGTGCCGGTGGAGCTGCACATTTACCTGGAATGTTGGCCGCTAAAACGATCGTACCTATACTCGGGGTGCCTGTACCCAGTAGGCATCTTGCCGGCCTGGACTCACTCTATTCCATAGTCCAAATGCCCAGAGGTGTTCCAGTGGCTACCTTTGCCATTGGTGAGGCTGGTGCCGCAAACGCAGCGTTATTTGCCATAGCCATGCTGGCAACTACTGATCCAGCCTTGGCGACGCAATTACGGGAGTTCCGAGAGCTGCAATTGTATAAAGCCGCTGCAATGATTCTCCCACCGGAGCCAAAATCATGAGCAACGACGGCGTTTCCGACAGGCAACCGCTGCTTCCCGGAACAACGGTAGGTGTGTTGGGTGGTGGGCAATTAGGCCGGTACTTTGTGTTGGAAGCCAGACGGTTGGGCTATCACACCTGGGTTCTCGACCCAGATAAAAATGCTCCTGCAATGCAATTGGCGGAGCACTGCCTGGTTGCAAACTATGACGATGAAGAAGCGCTAAAACAGCTGGGGCGGGCCTGCGATGCAGTGACCGTTGAATTTGAAAATGTTCCTGCAGAGAGCCTGGAGCTGTTGGATTCTCTTTGTAGAGTTGCGCCTACCGCTGACTCCATCAGAGTAGCTCAGGACAGAGATCTTGAGAAGAAAACTGCACAGATATACGGACTGAGTCCTGTTCCCTACGCAACAATTTTGAACATTAGCGATATTCCTACGGCTATGGCTACTGTTAAATTTCCAGCAATTCTGAAAACCTCTCGACTAGGCTACGACGGAAAAGGTCAATATGTTTGTCACAATCAACAGGAGCTAATCGATGCTTTTGACGCCGTTGGACAGGCTCATTGTGTTCTTGAGCAAAGAATAGATTTGCTAGCGGAAGTGTCTGTTGTGTTGGCACGTCGCAGCGACGGCCAAACGGCAGTTTTTCCGCTGTCTCGAAATGTGCATATTAACGGCGTACTGAGTACCTCTACAGTCCCCTCTGGTCTTGATAGTGAGGTACTTTCCAGCGCCGAAAGCCTGGCTAGAAAACTCGCTGACGGGCTAAACTACGTGGGTGTGATTGCAGTGGAGTTTTTCATTGACCGCAGTGGCAAGGTTCTATTCAATGAAATGGCGCCTAGACCTCACAACAGCGGTCATTACACGCTAGATGCAACAGTGAGCTCACAATTTGAGCAGCAACTCCGTGCGTTATGTAACCTGCCGCTTGGTGATACTAAGCTGTTGTCACCCGTGAGTATGATCAATGTTCTGGGAGATGTGTGGTCAGGTGGTGACCCTGACTGGCTCTCTATATTTAATCAAACAGGTGCACATCTTCATTTGTACGGCAAATCAGAAGCCAGGGCAGGGCGGAAGATGGGGCATATAAATTGTCTGGCTGAAACGCCCGAACAGGCGCTAAGAAGTGCACAGGAAATCCATACTAAGCTAGCCGGGTTAAATATAACGGTCAGCTGAGATTTACAGCAACATGAAGGATCCTGGCAATCAATTAAGAATTTCTTACTCGTTGGCGAAATAATTGCACGCAAGTGGTAATCAAATGGTCCACCGTCTGTGAGCAATTAGCGCTGAATGAAAAGAGCCATCCTCCATATTGGAACAGAAAAAACTGGCACCACGTCAATTCAGAAATTCTTGTACGAGAATAGAATTAAACTGGGCGCAAGTGGCATGCTATTCCCAGCGTCAGCAGGTTTTATTAGCAATCAAAACCTTGTTGTGTATGGCAAGCAGGCTCCAGAATCGGACCTTGCGCCTCCATCATTGGACGTTAATGATGCTACAGAGCTTGCTGCTTGGAAAGAAAAATTTGCCCAAGAACATTGCTCTGAGGTTCTAGCTTTTCAGGAGCGTCATGAAGACTCCATGCTCATTTACTCAGCAGAACACTTGCAATCAAGACTGACTACAGTTCCTGAGATTAAGCGAATTGCTCGACTGCTACGTCCCCTGTTCGATCAGATCGAAGTAGTGGTTTACTTGCGCAGGCAGGATTTGTATGCCCTTAGCGCTCATAGCACGTCGGTACGTGGAGGCAAGCAAGAGAGCTTCTCTTTTGAGGCGATTAACGCGCAGGGACCTTACTACAACTACCGCCTGTTGCTGGAAAATTGGAGTGAAGTGTTTGGGGCAGAAGCGCTACAGGTTCGCCTATTTGAAAAACAGCGGCTAATCGGCAACGACGTTGTGTCCGATTTCCAGAACGTGACAAGCATTAATACCTTGAAGCTGGACCTTGTTAAACCAAACTCTGTCAACGAGGCGTTATCTTTTACGGCCTTGTGTGTTCTGCGCGAATTCAACAAGCTAACTGAGTCTGATTCAAGGTTATTGGGTTATTCGAAGTCTGACGTTCGTTTGTATCTGCTGGATGCTGTGCAAAATATTCAGGATTCTTATGGTCGTGTATTACCCGGAAAATCGTCAGCACTTGCGTTTTATGATCGATATAAATTAGACAATCAATGGATTGCCGATAAGTGGTTGAACAGTGCAGGTTTTGATGAAAACTTTGATGTATATCCAGAGTTAGCCTCGGAGGAGCCAGAAGTAACTGATCTAGACGTGCAATTAGATAGGCTGATTTCCAAATTCTCCAGAAGCCGTGATGGACATGCCAGCCGCAAGAATTTTGCTGACGACAAGGGCTATGCAAGTCGAATTGGCGATGCTTTAAAACATCGATTGTTAAGGGCCGGATAGCCTACCGAGCTAAACTTTTATCGATGTCTCGCCAAGAGTCACATGATGGTACGAAAATGGCTAGTCTTGAGTTAAGAGAAGTATTCAGTCATTAAGTTTCCTGAAGATATATTACGATGAGCTTTACTCAACAATCCAAGCGAACTAACGACCAATCGTCGAGTTTTATTCCAACCGCCGTTGAATCCCTGAACATACAGAGCACTGCACTGTCGTCAGTTGCGGCTCGTTTGGGCAGCGAGTTCGACGATGCTGTGCGTTTGATTCTTGGCTGTAAGGGACGAGTTATCGTCTCTGGAATGGGCAAGTCGGGAATTGTTGGTAAGAAGATAGCCGCAACATTCGCATCGACGGGAACACCAAGTTTTTATGTGCACCCAGGCGAAGCCATACACGGCGATCTGGGAATGATTACCGCGGATGATCTTATCGTTATGATCTCCTACAGCGGCGAAACTGAAGAAGTAGTCAAGATCATGCCATCGCTTAAATATTTTGGTAACAAGATCATTGCTATGGTTGGCTCAGATAACACAACCCTGGGTAATCAGGCTGACGTTACTCTGCGAGTAGATATAGAGCGTGAGGTATGTCCTAACAATCTAGCACCAACAACATCTGCTTTGGCGATCATGGCATTGGGTGACGCCTTAGCTGTATGTTTGATTCGGGCAAGAGATTTTAAACCGTCGGATTTCGCTCAGTTTCATCCAGGTGGCATGCTTGGTCGACGACTATTGTCGAGAGTCGGTGATTCCATGGTTGTTGATAATTTGCCACTCATTGGGCCTGAGGAATCAGTTCGTGAGGCTATTTTTTGTATGACATCAGGACGTTTGGGGCTTGCAATTATTGTAGAAGATGAACGCTTACTCGGAATACTGACTGATGGAGATTTACGCCGTGCCCTGATTATGGACCCTACCATGCTCGATAAACGCGTTAGGGATTTCATGACACCCGTTCCTGTCACGATTTCGGCTGATGCGATGGTTACCGATGCAGAAGTTCTGATGCGTAAATATAAAATCCGCGCATTAATCGTGACTGGAGCAAGAGAGGGTGAAGAGGATCAGGTTTGCGGTTTGCTAGAGATATTTGCAAATCACCAAAAGTAAATTTTCACGAATCCATTTACACACATTACTGGCTGACATAAATGTTCAAGCGATTGCCCACTCGATTCTCACTGATTGCTGTTTTGCTCGGTTTGACTGCGTGTGCTACTGTTCCCCAGGGATCAGCACAGATTTCTGATCAACCAATACCAAGTGGCATCACAAGTAAAGTATCACTTGGATCGATGATAGCTGTGCCGCCTGGTGTTGGTGTTGAAGGCAATCAAGCACGTGTGGTCGACGAGTACTATTCTGCCAGCGGACGACATTGTGTACGCGTTGAGCTGAAGCAAGCGGGTAGTTCCACTCGCGTTATCTGTCAGCGTGAGAGTGGGAACTGGAGTTTCACTCGCTCTTTATTCAACGACCAAATACCAGTTGACAGTGACGAACTACTAATTACGACGCCGTTTAACGCAATTGAATCAAATGCCGCTGAGCTTATGGATATTGATCAATCCAGCGTCGCTGATAAGCTGGGAGCGGCGTTCGAAACTCATTACACACTGTTGCCAGCCTTTGATGGTGACAAGCTATGGAATTTTGCTGGAACTTCAACGGCAGGCCCTGCGATGTGGAAGCAATCGGCAATGGCTAGTGCGTCTGGCCTAAGTGATTTAGTTGGGCATGTCGACATTAGCGAACTAATAACCGGTAGGCGTTAAAATGAGTATGCACGCCGCAGGGCTTGCAGTAGATAAGATTACGCCTGCTCGTGTTCTTGCTGCAATTGCTACTCAAATGAGAGTAGTAAACGCGCTTGTTCTCCGAGAAACTAAAACACGTTACGGTAACTACAAGATTGGATTCTTATGGGCGCTTATTGAACCGCTTGTAGGCGTCACTGTGTTTGTTGCCATCTTCTCTAACCTTCGTAGCGATAGTCCAAGTGGTATGCCACTTGTACCTTTCATGCTGGTGGGTTTCATTTGTTACGGCTTTTTCCGAGACCCCTGGGGCTCGATGCAAGGAGCAATTAGTAATAGCCGAAACCTCTTGACGTTTCCGCAGGTTACAACCTTTGACGTTATTCTGGCGCGAGGAATACTCGAAATTATGGTGTGTTTCTTTGTGTTGGGTTTTTTACTCTATATGGCTCACCTGGCAGGATTTGAAGTCAGATGTGAACGCCCTTTGGGTGTTCTCATAGTGTGTGGTCTTTTGTGCATTTTCGGTCTAGGTGTGGGGTTCCTTTTTGCCAGTCTTGAGCCGTTAATTCCGTCCATAAAGCAATTTGGATCACAAGTTATGTCGCGCCCCCTGTATTTCAGCTCCGGTCTTTTTTTCACGGCTGACACAATCCCTGCGCCCATACGAGAGTACTTGCTCTATAACCCGGTGCTACATATGATTGAGTTAGTGCGCGGTGAATTCTTTTATGAATTTGAAACGTCCTATGGCAGCTGGTCTTACGCTTGCACGTGGGCATTTGCAACTTTTGCGGTTGGGTTACTGACGCATCAGGCTGTACATAAGCGCGCGATCGTCAAGAAATGATTAGCCTTCGCAACGTTAGTAAAAAATATCGCACTCAAGCTGGCTACAAAGTAGTGCTCGATAATGTCAGTCTTGAATTTCCAGTGGGTAAGAGTGTGGGAATATTGGGGCTCAATGGTGCTGGCAAGTCCACGTTAATTCGTATCATTGGTGATGCTGAGCCACCTGACTCAGGATCTGTGCATTGTGATCAGCGAGTATCCTGGCCTCTTGGTTATTCAGGGGGGTTTCAAGGTAATTTAACGGCCAGAGAAAATGCTCGTTTTGTTGCGAGAATCTATGGCGAAAGTACTCGGTATGTTGAAGAATTTACTCGCGAATTCTCTGAATTAGGTGAGTATTTTGACGAGCCGTTGAAGAGCTATTCTGCTGGTATGCAAGGACGTTTTGCATTTTCGGTCAGTCTTGCCTGCAATTTTGAGTACTACCTCGTAGATGAGGCCTTGGAAACAGGAGACGCGCGGTATCGTGAAAAATTCCGTATGGCATTTGAAGAGCGTCGTGCAAATGCGTCGGTCATATTAGTTTCGCACAACGAACAGACCATTCGACGTAACTGTGATATGGCAGCAATCCTGCATGAAGGCAGTCTAGTGTTGTACGAGGATCTGAAGGAAGCGCTTCTCGAATACAACATATTGCAGAACCAACCGCGTTAGCGCTGGGACGGCGTTAACAAACGTAAGAGACACCATGAAGGCTATTCTTAAAACATTAGGCACGATCGTAGGTGTACCTACGTTGTTTGCGATCATCTACTACGGTTTCATGGCATCTGACATGTATGTGTCTGAGGCCAAGGTAGCCGTACGCTCGGCCAAAAGTGGACTGAGTACCAACGGGTTGACAGCGCTATTATCATCGCCTGTACTCTCCTCTGGTGGCCAGGATTCCATGGTGGTTATGGATTATGTGTCCTCGCTGGATATTGTAGACAAGCTAAGAGATCGAGCGGATTTCATACAACACTACAGTAGTGAGAACATCGATTATGTATCACGCCTAAAGAATGATGCGACGCGTCAAGAGATTTTGCGATATTACCTAAAGCGTGTGAATGTCCAACGCGACATGATGAGTGACGTACTAACAGTAAAAGTTCGCGCCTTCTCACCTGAAATGGCGCAGCAAATAGCATCATTGATAATCGAACTCAATGAAGAGCTTGTTAACACACTGTCCAATCGTATGGAAGAAGATGCGATTCGATCGGCTCGTACTGAGGTTGATCGAGCGGTTACACATTTGCGCAAGACGGCGCTGGATATCAACCACTTCCAGTCCGTTAATGATTCCATCAGTCCACAGGATGAATCCATAGCATTATTTGGTCGCCTTTCCGTTATGGAATCTAGATTAAGTGAGACCCGAGCGACCCTGAGTGAAACCTTGGCCTACATGCGTGAAGATTCTGCAGACGTTGTTGTTTTAAAAAATAGAATTAATGCGCTAGAGCGGCAGTTAAGCCTTGAGAAAGGTCGAGTAACTGGTGAGGGCAAGGATGATTTGGGTCGTCTCGTAGGTAATTACCAACCTTTGATACTTGAACAGGAAATTGCTCAACAGGGATATGCATCGTCCTTGGCCTCGTTTGAAGCAGCCAGAATAGATGCTCAACGCAAAAAACAGTATTTGATTACTTTTGTTGAACCTAATTTGCCTGACGCGGCCAGTGAGCCTCGGCGATTTGTCAAGATCGTGACGGTTATGGTCTATTCCTTTTTGGCTTACCTGATATTTGGTTTGCTTTGGTCAGCACTTAAAGATCATATGAGTCATTAGAACTTAGCTTTCGAAAATAACCTGTTTGGGCATCCAAATTGCTCTAATCAAGATATCTAATCCGCTTTATTGCTGTGAAGCTTATGCTCTCTATGCGCACCAAATCAATTTCAATTCTAGCCCTGCTCAGCTTCATGGTAGGTCCCCTGCAGGCTCAATCGCTGCAGGGCGGTAATCTTGCCAATCTTGTAGATGAGGCAAGTTCTGCTGAGTTGTTGCAACAATCAGGTCTATCCAAATCGAGTCCGTCATCGAATAAGCCAAGCTATGATGGGCCACGTCCATTTGGAGCGAATCTATTTGACGGTGGCTTTACTCAGGATGGAGAGAACGGCCTTAATCCCGGATATATAATTCAGCCAGGAGATCAGGTAGCCGTCCGAGTCTGGGGTGCCATAGAATTCAATGAAATTTTGACGGTGGATGCTCGAGGGAATATCTTCATACCAAAAGTGGGGCCTGTCCGGGTGGGTGGTGTTCCTAATAAGGACCTAAATTCGCGAGTCACCTACGCAGTCAGATCTGTATTTACGGATAATGTACGTGTTTATACAAGTTTAAACGGTGCGCAACCTGTCGCCGTTTTTGTCACAGGCTTTGTACCCCAACCAGGTAGATTCAGTGGCATTCCTTCCAATTCAGCTTTACATTTTATTGATCAGGCTGGTGGTGTCGATGAGCAGCGGGGAAGTTACCGTAGCATCAAGATCATGCGCAATGGCGAGCAAGTTGTTGAATTAGATCTATACGATTTCTTGCTACAAGGCATTTTACCTACGCTGCAATTTCAGGATGGCGATACCATTGTGGTTGGGGTCCGCAACAGTGTTGTGTCAGTCACAGGAGACGTTGCAAATTCCGCGGTTTTCGAATTGGAACAAGCTACCGCGCAAGGACATGAACTCACAAGCCAGGCATTAATAGAGCCTGGAGTGTCCTATGTGGCTGTATCTGGTATTCGCCAGGCGAAACCTTTCTCTGTTTACCTGCCTCTAGAGCAGTTTAATAGTTTTGCATTGCATGACGGAGACGCAGTCAAGTTTAGTGCAGATCAGCACGACACGATTATTGTTGTTGAAGTAGAAGGGGCGCATCTTGGACCATCGACTTATGCAGTACCAAGGGACACTCGTTTACAAGAGATTTTGGATTATATTGCAGTGGATCCGATTTTGGCTGATGTCAGTGCATTGTCATTACGTCGAAAGTCAGTCGCTGTGCGTCAGAAGCAGGCCTTGGACGAGAGCCTGAGACGTTTAGAGTCTCGATATCTGACCGCACCTTCAAGTACAGACGCTGAAGCACGCATACGCGCTCAAGAAGCAAAATTGATTTCCGAGTTTGTTGCGCGTGCACGTGGGGCTGAACCATCGGGTCGATTAGTTGTCGCCAGTCACGGTGAGGTGGCTGATATTTTATTGCAACAAGGTGACACCATTTCAATTCCGCGTCGCAGTGATTCAGTTCTACTTAGCGGTGAAGTCTTTGTCACTCAGGCGATTTTGCATCGCAATTCTCTACGTGCCAGAGATTATGTTGCTCTTGCGGGTGGATTTACGGATCAGGCAGAGAAGCGACGCATTGTTGTAATTCATTCAAATGGCGAGGTGACCACCAGTAAAAACCCTGTAGTACGAGCGGGTGACGAAATTATTGTCATGCCGAAGGTTCCTACTAAAAATCTTCAGCTAGCCGCTATATTGGCAGACATCCTCTATAAAGTCGCGATTGCAACGTCAGTCGCAATGAACATCTAATTGGTCAGAGTAAGCTGATGTCTCCAGAAGTACATATAGGTGAAGACGGCTGGCTATTTTTAACTGGCGGTGAACATCAAGTCATTAATTTGTATCGAGAAGATTCAGCTTTCACGACAGATATGGCTAGGGCCTGGGTGTCGCTGCTACGTCAACGTGCAGATCAACTCATGCCCCGCGGAATTGATTATGTTCATCTGGCTGTACCAGACAAGCTTACTTTGCTTAACCGGCACTATGCAGATACTTTGCAGAATACAGACGGTAGTCCAATCCGGCAGCTAAAGGCACACCATGAATCTGAGCTGCCTAATTTTTTAAATGTCGTACCGTATCTGACACAAGGTATAGAAAAATACCCAGTATTCTGGAAGACAGATAGTCATTGGACTGCCTGGGGTTGTTATATGGCCTATCAACTACTCTGTAGTCGGTTAGGTATACCTACAAATACTGAAATCCTAAATTATCCCTTTACTGAATCCGAAATGATTCTTGATCTGGGCCGATCGCATGGGGTATCTGCTGTCGGTGCTGGGATGGTACAGCCTGAGAATATTAGAACGTATCACTTGGATCGTTACTCAAAGCGCGTATATGCCAATGAAGTCATTCGGTATCGTGAGAATTTAAATCTCGATGGTTTTTCCCAGCGAGTCCTAGATGCCAGTCACGCTGGGAATGCAGAAGCAATGTCTGCCATAAGCGCATCCATGGTTGAAGGGCAGGGCAGTCATGTTATTTATGAAAATAATTCGAATACGGCCTTCAATAAGAAAATAGTTTTATTCGGTGACTCTTTTAGTGATTATCGACAGAATTTATTAACGGCTATGTTGGCAGAGACGGTTAGAGAGGTTCATTTCGTCTGGAGTCACTCGATAGATCACGAGTATGTCCGTCAGGTTCGTCCAGACATAGTAATTTCCCAAAGCAGCGAAGCCAGCATGACTGTGATACCTGAGGATTCAGGGGACGTTCGCTCTTGGGAAGCTAGGCGGGTCACCAGTATGGAAAACGCTGTTTCTGAAGCGGCGACGCACAATCTTGAATACAGGGCAAAGGCAGAACCTGGAATACGCACCCTTCGTTCGGACATGTTAGATTCAGAAACCTATCATCTCAATCCACCGATAATGGTGCAGAGCCCTTGTGACATGGCTCATCAGGAGATGGCCATGAAGACAAACCCAGTTACGTTGGTTGAACTGGATCAGTCTCGCTTGTTTTTCAGTGGCAATAGGTGTTTGCTTAGATCTGCTGACGGCAATAAAATTCTCAGTTATGGCGTAGAAGCCGACGTGGAAGATGATCTCTTACGCCAAGACTATCAGCGTTTGCCAGGAGTCTCCTTTCTTCTTGCACCGACAGAAGGAGCACATTGTTACTACCATTGGATGTTGGATGTGCTGCCTAAATTGGGGCTATTAGAGCGTCAAGGTATCTCTCTTGATTCAATCGATCACTTTCTTGTAAGAAAAATTACTGGTGAGTTCCAACGAGAGAGTCTTGCCAGACTTGGAATAGATGAAAGTCGAATTGTAGAAACGATTGATCAGCAATTTCTTCGGTGTGACAACCTGTTACACGTGGAGATGAATAACGGGATCAATCTGAAGATGAATCGATTTACTCCTCTGTGGCTGAAGCAACTATTTCTTACAAGCCCCACGAAATCTGATCGCCTTAAACTTTATATCGGCAGGCCCGAAGGTATTCGTCGAGGCATTCTTAACGAGGCTGACATAAAGCCGCTGGTGGAAGCGGCTGGTTTTACAATGGTGGTCATGGAAGGAATGAGTGTAGCTGAGCAAGCAGGATTGTTGAGTCGTGCTGACGCAGTTATGGCTCCACACGGTGGCGCCCTGACTAACATGGTCTTTTGTAAACCAGGTATACCTGTTATCGAACTAATGAGCCGGCATGTGTACCCTTATTATTACGGTTTGTCAGAGCTCTGTGGTCACCGTTATCACGCCATTATGGAAGATACTGCTGCTGATTACCCAAGATTAGTTAATCATAGAATTGCTCAGGCCAATGCAGATCCTAAACGTCAATGGAGAACTCAAAATGAGTCTTTCAGCGTAGATTTGGGTGCTGTAGAACGTATGTTGGAAAAACTGCTTACTCGATCTTAGGCATTGTCGTGGACACAGGTGTCTGCATGGCCGTATTTTTGCAAGAGTCTGAGTAATAGAAACATGTGTGCGCCCTTCGATTTGGCCATGCGTCTACACAGTGACCTGATTCATGAGATCAACGCGTCAAGCGGTTCTTCGCCCCTTCAAAATCCTAAGAAAAAAAGCGCGTGCGTGGAAAAACGATACGCCTCAAGGGCGACACGTTGCAAAACGTTGCGCTCGCTACTTACGACGCAGCAAGCAATTCTTTCTGCTCACGTTAGGAAATGGGAGTCAGGCTGGGAGGCAAGCTGTTGCTGGTCACGAGTCGCTTACGACTCAAACACAGAATCAGCTCTCGACTAACGGCGATACACTGCAAGAGCCCACCACGGATTCTGCTGCAGTTGCAGCTAACGACTCCTCAATGCTTGTGTCAAAGGTTGATTCAAAAACTGTTCTCAATTCGATAAAATACTTCGCTAACCCAGGGCCTGGGTTCGAAAAGCCAAGTGGTATAGATTCTCGCCAGTTAAGTCAGCGTGCTAGAACCGTTGCCTTCTATCTACCGCAGTTTCATCCTTTCTCAGAAAATGACAATTGGTGGGGAGATGGGTTTTCTGAATGGCGTAATGTCGCCCGTGGTGCTCCGCGTTTTGATGGTCACTACCAACCCCGTATTCCCCGTGATCTAGGTTTTTATGATTTGAACTCGATTGAAACTATTAGAGCGCAGTCTGAGATGGCGACAAGCTTTGGTATCGAATCGTTCTGCTTTTACTACTACTGGTTTAATGGCAAACGTTTGATGGATATGCCATTGGACAAGTTCATTAATGACGATCAAATTAAGCAAGACTACTGCATTATGTGGGCTAATGAAAATTGGACTCGTACTTGGGATGGTCATGATAAAGAGGTACTGATCCAACAAGATTATCTAGAATCGGATGAGGATGCATTTATTGCTGATACTTCTCGGTACATGGCACACGAGCGTTACATGCAGGTTAATGGTCGACCACTGTTCATTCTTTACAGACCAGGCTTGTTACCCAACGCCAAAGCAACTCTGCAACGATGGAGGGAGCTATGGACAGATACACTTGGTGTAACGCCGTGGATTTTGATGGTCCAAGGGTTTGGAGATCTGGATCCTCGAGAATATGGACTTGATGGTGCTTTGGAATTTCCACCTCATAAAGTTGCGATAAATGTACCTGATATGAATCAGGAGTTAACGTTGTTTGACCCCGATTTTGCAGGTCACGTACGTAGTTATGATGGCATTATCAATGAATCTCTCAACGAGGTTCCTTCTTCATTTCCTTTAATAAAGACTGTATCTCCACATTGGGATAATGATGCTCGCAGAGAGGGGCGCGGCATGGTTCTACAAGGCTCGACCCCGGAACGATATGAGTATTGGCTGAATGGTGTTATTGATCATGCACGCAAAAATCCTTTTAATGATGAGCCTATTGTTTTTGTTAATGCGTGGAACGAGTGGGCGGAGAGTGCGTACCTGGAACCTGACGTGCACTATGGACATGCGTATCTGAACGCGACGCAGCGTGCTGTGCATGGCTTAAGTGAGTTGATAAAACAGGCGCCTGAGCGAAACGCTAATAATTCACCCAATAAGCGAATTCTACTCGTTGGTCATGATGCTCATAAGCACGGTGCTCAGATGCTACTTTTGTCTCTGGCTACTCTGTTTAATGAACAGTTTGGGATGGATGTAACAGTACTAATCAAGAATGGTGGAGTTCTAGTTGACAGTTATCAAAAGGTGGCAGATACCCACGTTCTAAGTGAGATTGGAACGGAAGGCTTGAATAAAATATTGGCTAGTCGCTCTTTTGAAGTGTCTATTTGCAATACGTGCGTGACCGGTGATCTTGTCCCCGTACTTAAAGAAGCTGGCCTACGTGTTGTGTCTTTGGTACATGAAATGCCGATGCTGATTGAGGAATACTCGTTACAGAAGAATGTGGAATTGATTAACGAGAATGCTGATCATGTGATATTCCCTTCGGACATCGTACGACAGGGTTTTACACGATTTTCAAGAGCACAGGCAGGTGAACACCACATCAAGCCTCAAGGTACCTATATGCAGATTGACTTCAGTCAATCTGCTCGAGAAAGAATTCGTTCGGAGCTAGGATTGGGCGCCGAAGATAAAATGGTACTCAACGTAGGGTATGCTGATTTGCGCAAAGGGTTCGATCTCTTTTTGCAAACTGCCGAGCGCTGGATGAAAATCCGAAAGGACGTGCACTTCGTCTGGGCTGGGGCAATTTCAGGAGATATGAAGCGGTGGGTACAGTCCGACTTGCAACATTCGGCGTTCGCATCTCGCATCCACTTGATTGGCTTCACTTCCGAAATGTCTGATTATTACTCGGCCTGCGATGCATTGTTTCTAACGTCGAGAGAAGATCCTTATCCTACTGTAGTTCTGGAAGCCATGAATGTTGGAGTTCCCACCGTTTTATTCAAAGGGGCTACTGGTTTTGATGCGGTTATGCAGGAACACGGCTTTTCCGTCGATAGAGGTGATAGACAGGCTCTTGAAGCTGCGCTGACGAAGGCCTTGGACGCAGATTCAGAACAACAACGTAATGCGAGAATCGCTTATGTTGAAGGTGAATGCCAGTTGGATGACTATAGTTTTGAATTATTGCAGTTGCTGCGACCCGAGCTCAACAAAATTTCAGTTGTAGTACCTAACTATAACTATGAAAACTATTTGCCAAGTCGCTTGGCCAGTATTTTCAATCAAGACGTACCCATTTTTGAGACGATAGTCCTTGATGACATGTCGACTGACAACAGTTTGGAGATCATCAAGCAAAGCGCAAAGATTGCTGGGCGAAAAATTAGACTTGTGGCTAACAAAGTAAATAGCGGCAATGTTTTTCAGCAGTGGAAGCTGGGGTCTTCGTTAAGTAGCGGTTCTCATATCTGGATTGCTGAAGCAGATGATCTTGCCAAGCCGGAATTTTTATCTCGTTCGTTAGCTTCGTTTAAGAACGATACATGCTTCAGTTTCTGTGATTCTGAGCAGGTTGATGGTAACGATGCTCTATTGGCGAGTAGCTATGGTTACTACTACAAGCAGGTTGATGGAAAATTATTCGATAAGTCATTTGTTATGGATGGCCGAGACTTTGTCAGTAGGGCGTTATCAGTGCGCAACGTAATACTTAACGTTAGTTCTGTAGTTTGGGATCGCCAACACCTGAGTGACACTCTGCATTCGCTTGGTAAGGAACTTACAGACTATTCACTCGTAGGTGATTGGAGGCTTTACCTGGCCAGTCTGGATAATCCAAATTGCTCTGTAGCCTATGTCGGTGACTCACTGAATGTTCATCGCAGACATGCGTCCAGTGTGACTCATGCGCTAGATCTCCAACATCACCTCAATGAGATACTTGCGATACATAGTTGCGCGTTGGAAATTGTAGATCGTGCAGAAATCAGGCTGAGCCAATCAGAATACGAGCTAGAGCTACGAAAACAATTTATGCTGCCAGCAGCGAATGTGCAGGCAGCCTGATGCGTCTAGAAATCGATGAAGAATCTGAGTCTTATAGTTTTGACTCGGAGTTAATGACAGAAGATGTGGAGTCCAGTGAGGCACCTTCGGAGATAAGTTTAGCTGGCGGTGATGGCTGGCTTTTCTCTAAACATGCCGCAGATCTATTACACGAAAAAAGTGACGATACAGAGCAGAAAATTGAATTGTGGCGTCATGAACTTATCAGTCGTGAAGCCCATTTTTTCACAAAAGGTATTCGATATTTTCATGTTTGCATACCAGATAAACTCACTATCCATGGCGAAATTCTCAGTAGAGAAGCTTCACCGTACCCTGCTATAGATCAGTTTAGTCCACTGCAGATGTTGTCTGTACATAAGTCTAAACTTGCCTGTCTAATTGATCCCAGTGGCTACCTACGGCGACAAGCGGATAAATACCCACTCTATTGGAAATCGGACACTCGCTGGTCACCATGGTCTGCCTACATGACATGTCAATTATTGTGCTCGTCGTTGAAGGATGAAATCAACAATCTGTTGCTTGGATATCCATTTGATGAGTCAAATCAGATGATGAATCTGGATGGAAATTGTTGGCCTAACGATCCAGAGCAGATACGAACATACCGGTTTTGGTTGCGTTCTAAACGTCGTTTCGCCAATGATCTAGTTAAATTGCGCGAAACTGCAGTGACTCGGATCGACCCTTTATTGAGTCAAGCTGAGTATGGCGAAGGTGCACATGTGGTGTTCGAGAGTCATCATGAGAAGACTCCCAATCGCAGTCTTATTATATTCGGTGATGAACATTCAGCAGAGACTAGAACGCTACTAACAGGTATGTTGGCGGAAACCTATTCAGAGGTCCATTTTGTGTGGGGAGCTGGAATTGACTACGCCTATGTCGAGAAGGTTCAGCCTAATGTTGTGATAACTCAAGGCAGTGAACTACAACTACTAGACAACCCCGTAACCAGTATAAACATGAGGGAATTGGCGGAGCGTTCAATGCAGAACCTTCAGCGTGTACTCAATGCTGGCGACTGTGGAGACGGGAAAGAAAGCGCCACCGAGCCGGTACCTTATGCCGAACCCGCTAAGACTAAAGGTATCGCCAGTTCTAAAGTCATATTGCCTTCGGAACGATATGTTCTTGATGCACCCGTTTTGGTTCAACCTCATGGGATTTGTTCGAAGGCAGAAACCACGATGGTTAGTAATGACGTTATTCTGCATGAGATATCCGAAGCGCAAATCTTTTTTAATGGGCCAGCCCTTTGGGTGCATGACAACAATGATCAGGAAATTCTTAGAGACAACGTGCCTGAAACTCGGAAACGACCCGGTCGATGGCGTCGTGGGAAACGATTGAAAGGAACTACGTTGTTGTTTGCGACATCGGCAGGAGCCCATTGTTACTACCATTGGATGCTCGAGATTCTGCCCAAACTAGGCATGCTCGAACGAGAGGGTATTCCTTTGGACTCGATTGATCACTTTTTGGTGCGTGAGATATCGGCTAAATGGCAACTGGAGACGCTGACTCGATTTGGAATAGATAAATCACGCATTGTGGAAACGGCTAGGAAGCCTCATTGGAGATGTGATAAGTTGCTGCATATTGATTTGAATTGTGGTATCAATCTGAAGATGCACCGATTCATTCCGCAGTGGATGAAACATTTGTATCCGCCCGTTGTTGAGAACAAACCTCGAATCAAGCTATATATAACCCGGCCGAGCGGAGTCCGACGAGGAATTGCCAACGAGCATGAGATCTTGCCTTTGCTGGAAGAGGCCGGTTTTACAATCATGGCTATGGAAGGTTTGTCGGTGGCCGACCAGGCAGCTCTTTTAGCTCGTGTGGACGTGTTGATGTCGCCTCACGGTGGGGCATTGACCAATATGGTGTTTTGTAAGCCTGGTATTACTGTTGTCGAAATGTTCAGTCGGCACGTTTTTCCTTATTATTATGGCCTGGCGGCAAATTGTGGGCATCATTACCACGCGATTCTGGAGAACCCGGAGCAGGATTACCCGAGGCTGGTAAATTCAGCTGCAGCCCAGAGTTTTGCTGACTCCCAGCACGAAACAGCAGGCTTAAGCTTTGACGTTTCTGTTGATGCAATTAGAGCTGTACTCAAAATAGTGTGATTTATTGCCGATTCTCTGGCTCATCAAGTTTGCAGCTGATTGGACGCTATCCTCAGCATGAAGGGATAGTATGAGGTGGCACAGCGAACAATTGCATGACGTTAACTATCGCAACAGATGGCTACGATTTTCTCGGTACACCCTATACTCTGGCACAACAACGGCGACAAATAGGCGATTCATTACTCCCATGAGTAGCGACCCTAGTTTTACTGCCGTAAAATATCAGGCAATGTGCAATAAAATCGCGCTAGGCCAATCATATATGCTCAAAAGGAATGTCAACCCTTTCTATGAATAACACTACATCTGGATTACGCAATCTCTCTAGCAAGAGAGTTCTAGTGACCGGAGGCGCAGGTTTCTTGGGATCTCATCTGTGCGAACGCTTGTTGGCTGATGGCCACGAGGTTGTTTGCATGGATAACTACTTCACTGGTAATAAGCAGAACATCCTGCATTTGATGGATAATCCTCGATTCGAGCTCATGCGTCACGATGTTACTTTTCCAATTTATATCGAAATTGACGAAATTTACAATCTGGCGTGCCCAGCGTCACCTATCCACTACCAGCATGATCCTGTGCAGACCACGAAAACGAGTGTGCACGGCGCAATTAATATGCTGGGTCTGGCCAAACGAACCGGCGCCAAGATTTTTCAGGCGTCAACCAGTGAGGTTTATGGTGACCCGCATGTGCATCCCCAGACTGAAGACTATTGGGGCCATGTAAACCCAATCGGATTTCGGTCTTGCTACGACGAAGGTAAGCGATGCGCCGAAACTTTATTTTTCGATTATCGCAGACAGCACAACCTGCGAATAAAGGTGGGTCGAATTTTTAATACATACGGACCCCGCATGCACCCAAGCGATGGCCGTGTTGTCTCTAATTTTATCATGCAGGCACTCACTGGTGAGCAGATTACTATCTACGGTGAAGGCCAACAGACTCGTTCGTTCTGTTACTGCCTGGATCTTATCGAAGCCTTTGTTCGTATCATGGGCACCGATGATTCGTTTACAGGTCCTGTGAATATTGGCAACCCTGATGAATTTACCATTCGCCAATTAGCTGAGAAAGTCATTTCGATGACTAATTCAAAATCTGAGTTAGTGTTCATGGATTTGCCCAGTGACGATCCAACGCAGCGCCGTCCTGATATCTCCATGGCCAAGCGTGAGCTGGATTGGGAACCTACGGTGAAACTAGAACAAGGGCTGGAGAAGACGATTGCGTATTTCTCAGATCTTCTGGATGCTGGCGATAGCAAAGTTTACGCTTACTCTAAAGCACAGTAAAAGTTTAACTAAAGGCCTGATTTATAAGCGGTTCAGATTCTTCAGGGTCTGGGCCGTTTTTCGTTGTAAGACAGTAATAACGAATTACCCGTGTGGCCCTCTAGACAGGTGTTGTAGCCCTGATGATGAGGATTTGGATACCTCGGCTTGTTTCTTGCGTAATGCAGGGTAACGCACTTAGGAAATCCAACAATATGAAAGGCATTGTACTGGCAGGTGGCTCAGGAACCCGATTGCATCCCATGACACAGGCGATTTCCAAACAAATGTTGCCGGTGTACGACAAGCCAATGATCTATTACCCATTAAGCACCCTGATGCTGGCGGGCATTCAGGACGTTCTGATTATTTCCACACCGCGCGACGTTCCTTTGTTCCAGCAACTTCTGGGAGACGGAAGTCAATGGGGTATGAATATCACCTACACCGTTCAACCATCCCCGGACGGTCTCGCTCAATCTTTTATGTTGGGTGAGAGTTTCATTGGTAATGACAATGTTGCGCTGATTCTAGGTGACAATATTTTTTACGGGCATGATCTAGGTGGACTCCTTAATTCTGCCGCTGAGAATGAAACTGGAGCCAGTGTGTTTGCATATCGTGTGAGCGACCCTGAGCGCTATGGCGTGGTGTCTTTTGATAGCGATGGACGCGCTCTAAATATTGAAGAAAAGCCTGAACACCCAGAATCGCACTTTGCCGTGACAGGGTTGTATTTTTATGACAACGATGTAATTGATATTGCTCGTGAGATAAAACCTTCTCCACGTGGCGAATTAGAAATTACTGATGTCAATAAAGTGTATCTGGAAAGAGGAGACCTGCATGTTCAGAGAATGTCTCGTGGCTATGCTTGGTTGGATACCGGAACCGGAGATTCATTGCTTGAAGCTGGCCAATTTGTAGAAACGCTGGAGCGCCGTCAAGGGCTGAAAATTGCTTGCCCTGAGGAAGTGTCCTGGCGCAATGGTTGGATCAGTGACGATGCCTTACTGCGTCTAGCAACTCCATTGCTTAAGAATAAATATGGACAGTATTTGAGTGGGTTGGTACATGAAACCCACGATAATGTTGTGCCATTCCGTAAGGCTAGTTAGAGCGGTATTTGCAACATGTCTGCTCCTGCCAAAACTATCGCCGTTGACAGCAATGTTGATAAAGTCGGATCGCCTGCCGCCACAAATTTGAAATCGACTGTAATCCAATCTGCGACGGTGACGCCTATTCAAGCTGCTATTCCAGCGGCTGGCGTTCCAGCGGCTGGCGTTCCAGCGGCTGGCGATCCAGCGGCTGGAACCCCGGCGTTGGCAGACAACGAAATCATTACTAGCGGAAAGTCTGAAAGCCAAAATAATCTGATCAAGAGAACTGTCGATGAAATCTACGGACTCATGGCAGAAGTGCATGAAATTCGTGAGGAATTACTGGCTCATGGTATTCATTTTCACATGCTTAACGCACTCATCGAAGTTGGTGCTCAGGACAAGCTCGATGAATTAAAAGAGATGACCAGCTCGGCGTTGGAAGCCTCAGTCAAAGCCTTTGGTCCTCAGGCCATAAAACGAGAAGAATTGGAAACTCATCTCGAAGAAATTATCGATCTGGAAAAAGACCTGCGGCATGTGCGCAGTGTTGCGAAGCAGCAAGGCGTGCATATGCAAGCTCTGAATCATCTTACACAATTGATGAGGTTGAACCCCGGTGACAAGGGTGTCCAGGCGATTAACACCTTCATTGCATATGCTGACGCAGCGGGTGTGCCATTGGACAGGCTGGATGCCATTCGGAAACAATTCAAAGAGGGGCCTAAGTCTGTATTGCCTGACGTACCTCGCGAATTAGCCAGTGATAGTCGAGATACTCCAAAACAATTTGCAATCAATATCCTACTCGGTTTGGGACTCACTGGCATCATGATGTGGTTTGTGTTGTGAATCAAATTTTGCAACCGTTGCGTTATGAGTCTGATCGCGAACCGGTTGCAAATACTCTTTCGGTTGCTGAGATTGCAGTAGCGCTCTCTCCCGGAATTCTGGGTATAAAAAACCTTGCTTCGATGCTTGGACTGAAACAGGTTCTCTCACCGCGTGCAGCTCGAAAACTTGCCTTGCCGGCTGATGTGATATTGGCTTGGGGGCGTAAAGATACGGCTGATGTAGCGATTGAGTATGCCTCCAGACGATCTTTACCAGTCTGGTTCCTGGAAGATGGTTGGATTCGCACGGCATCTGAGCGAGCCCATTCTCGACGTTGCTATTCAATATTACTGGACGAAGATGGTGTTTATTACGATTCGACCAAGCCTTCAAAAATTGAAAATTACCTAAACAAAACTGATGAGCAACTCGCAGTGAGTTGTGATTCGGAAGCACTCTCATATGCAGCTTCATGCCGGCAAATTCTGGTACAGAACAACATCAGCAAATACAACTTCTGTCCAACCAGGATTCCCGCCATTACAAAGCCGCTGAATGGGGAGCAAGGGGATCCTGGAGTTGTTGAGCTTGAAGAGTTTGTGTTGGTTGCGGATCAAACTCGAGATGACGCATCCGTGCGGTTTGGTGCTATGGACGAGTCTGCGTTCAAACGCATGCTGGATTGTGCAATCGTTGAAAATCCTGACATCAAAGTTATTGTAAGAACTCATCCCGATGTCGTAGCCGGCAGACGAAAAGGGTATTTGGCTGATTATGCCAATTCACTGGGCGTGGACTTGGTGGCAGGAGATGACAATCCAATGCCGTGGATTAAGAAGGCTGTCCGTGTCTACGTCGGAACTTCACAGTTAGGATACGAAGCACTTTTGTGTGAGCGGCCAGTGACGGTTTTCGGCATGCCTTTTTATGCAGGTTGGGGATTGGCTGATGAGAGGCAAAATATACCTCGACGTCAGCAGGTCCGCACTATTGATCAGTTGTTCCATGCAAGTCACGTCATGCTTGCGCGTTATGGCTCTCCCATGAGTGGGAATCCTTGGCAGTTACATCAGACACTTGAACATGTTTGCCTGCAGAAAACGAATTTTCAGAAAAATGCTCATGATTTCCATTGTGTAGGTATTACTCCGTGGAAAAGGCGTTATATCCAACAATTCCTGCGCTCTCCTGATGGCACTGTTGCCTTTGGAGAAGAGCATGAAGCCAATGGAGCCACAATTCTTGTTACCTGGGGCTTCAGGCGATTTTCTGATCAAAGAAAATCCACCACGCTACCAGTATGGAGGCTAGAGGACGGATTTCTACGATCAGCAGGATTAGGGTCGAATTTCACAGCCCCTGGTTCTCTGGTTGTCGATAGGAAAGGGTTGTATTTTGACCCGAGGGCGTCCAGTGATCTGGAATCCTTGCTCGCCGAATATGATTGTACTGAGCAAGATCTTACTCGAGCTAAAGAGTTAAGGCGGATGATCATTGATGCACGAGTCTCCAAGTATGACGTGGCAGCTAACGATCAAAATATTCAGGAATCGGCCGACAAGCTGTGTGTCTTGGTAACGGGGCAGGTTGAGGACGATGAATCTATCAAGCGCGGATGTTCGGAGGTGACGACCAACGCAGCGTTACTTCGGGCTGTACGTAAAGTCAGGCCGGATGCGTGGATAGTCTATAGGCCTCATCCGGATGTACAGGCGGGGAATCGTCGCGGCAAAGTTGATCCGTTTACGGAACAATCATGTGCCGATGTGGTGGACACGACGTCTTCGATAATTAACTGTATTGAGGCCTGTGATGAGCTGCATACCATGACCTCGTTGTCTGGCTTTGAAGCATTGTTGCGGGAAAAATGTGTCGTAACCTACGGAGCACCGTTTTATTCCGGCTGGGGACTGACTGAAGATTATGCAGTAACTGAACGGCGGAGTCGTCAAAGAAGCATTGACGAACTTGTTTATTTAACACTGGTGGAGTATCCACGATACGTGGACATTGCTTCTGGAGAATTTGTTTCCGCTGAACAGATGGTAAGAGCTATTCAGCGGCAGAAGGAGCGGACCGTGAATAATAATGAAAACCAGTGGCCGGGCAAACAGCAGCTTAACAAGGTTGTCAATATCGTTAAGGGATTAAGATATGCGCCGTAATGCTCTGCTCTTACAGGGGCCAATTGGTCCATTTTTCTCGCGTTTTGGCGATGATCTTGATACTCGTGGTTTTTCTGTTACCAAAGTTAATTTTAACGGCGGAGATCGTTTCTTCTATCGCAGATCAGGAGCTATTGATTACACCGGAAAGCTTGAAGATTGGGAATACTGGCTCGAACGTTTGCTGATCAATCGTAATATTGGGCGAGTCTACCTGTTCGGTGATTGCCGGGCATACCATCGGATTGCCCGAGAGGTGGCAGCCCGTCTTGATGTTCGTGTTTTTGTTTTTGAAGAAGGTTACATTCGACCCAATTTCATCACGCTTGAAGAAAACGGTGTCAATGGACACTCGACGATGATGAAAGGGAACCTAGAGATTAATACAGCAGCTCCCGAGCTACCCGATGAGTATTCACAACCGGGGAAGGTCTTTCAGATTACTGCTTTGTATGCCATGATCTATTATTGGGCAAGTGCTGCTAGAAGTGGGCGCTTTCCTCATTATCGTCATCATCGTCCCTTTGGCTGGCTATCGGAGGGTTCTCGCTGGATTAGATCGGGTCTGCGTAAATGGTTATATTCCCATCGCGAGCGCTGCGTCCTGAGTGATTTAATTCCTCAATTTGATAAGAATTACTTTGTTTGTCCTTTGCAGGTGCATTGTGATATGCAAGTGGTAGTGCATTCCAACTTCAATTCAATCGAACATTTTATTGGTGAAGTACTCGCGTCGTTTCGAGAAAATGCACCTTTGAATAAGGCCATTGTGTTTAAACATCATCCTCTGGATAGAGGGTATACCGACTACTCTAGCCTTTTTGAGAACTTGATTGCCGAGCTAGGATTACAAGGGCGTGTGTTCTATGTTCACGATGTAGACCTGCCAACCTTACTGAGACATGCACAAGGAACAGTATTAATTAACAGCACGGTAGGCATGTCTTCACTATTCCATGGCACACCTGTGAAAACCTTGGGTGATGCGATTTACGATATACCCGGATTGACAGAACAGGGGGAGCTGGATGATTTTTGGCAGTGTGATGGTCTAGTGAATAACGACCTCTTTAAAGCTTTCAGAGCATATTTGGTCCAACGAAATCAGCTCAATGGAAACCTGTATAGGAAAGTCAGTGATCAGGGTGCCAGTGGAATTATCTGGTCTGATCACCTGAGCACTGAGCATACTTGGTATAAGGATAAGCTTGAAATTAAGGGAATACCAAAGCTTACAGTTATCAAGGGTGGCGCTGCTCTCAATGTGAATGCTGCACCAAGTGATGATGCAGAAGCAGCGTAGCTGGGGAAGGTGTCGTCAATAAGCGATGCCTCTTCTTGGCATCGTCTGAAGGCGGCTAGCAGGTCGTTTAAGAGTCTGCTACAGGTGCCAACCTGCTGGCTTCGGTGAGCGTGATAATACCTTCCTGAGCTAATTTCAGTAGCTGTCCAGGTAGTGTGGTCTGCGATTGCAGAAGAGATAGCGCATAACGAATATCAGAGTCGTAAAGAGCATCTTTCACGGCATTGTCGATTGGAACGATGTCGTAAATCTCTAGTGCATTACCGATTCCTGTATTGCCACAGCGATTACATCCTGGTCCATAACTGAATGAGGAGCGCATGCGCTGTCTTAACCAGTCGTTTATATTGCTGGGTTTAATCGGACTGTACTTGGCCAACCAGTTTGTACCATCGTCATCAGGAACTTGACTTTGTCTACAGTACTGACAGACACACTGAGCTTGTCTCAAGACGACAACTGCAGATAGCGTTCGAGCTATCGCTTCGCAGCGAATACCCAAAGCGAGTAGCTTAGCGATCGCATCTGCTACGGTTTTAACTCTTGCACTTTGCACGACATAGGTTTGTTCAGTAGCCAGTTGAATCAGATCAGGCGTTAATTCATCATCTAGTGTTTGACACGCAATAATTGCATCGCACCCTAGCTGACACATTGCAGTCCAGTTTTGGACCTGTGCATTTGTAGGAGGGGTGTCCATCGCAAGCTGAGTTGTTCGTGTTAGCAGGGGATGGCCAGGGCTATCCACGCAGACAATTTTTTTATCTGGAGCCACGAGCTCTTGTGCAAATGCTCTTGCTGTTCTAGCTCTGGCATGGGCAATGTCACTGGCGATCAACGTCATTCCAGAGGACTGATGGAGGAAACTACGAATTTGTGTTCGTTGGGCGCGTGTCATCGCCAGTTCGTCGAGAGTTGGTGGTGGGGTTTTCAAGGGTTGCAGAAAGGTTATTAAATGCGTTTTGCCGCGCGCACTCGGAACAACATCAAGCTGAAGTAACTGCTCGGTTGATTGCACAATAAAACCAAACCAACCTCTTCGCGGTAGTTCAGATTGTGGCGTACCCCACAAATGACTTTCTAGTAACTCCAGACTACTTTGATATTCGGTGACGTTCTCCACGCGAACTTCTGTGAAGTTGAACGGACTTCTGTACCTCAACCGCCAGCATTCTTCATCAGGTTCAAAATGAATTTCATGTGCATGTTGCTGACATGCGTCTTCCATAGTTTGTCTAAGCAGCTCCCAGGCGACTTTTTTAGATTCTTCACAGGCCTCGAACACATGGCATAAATCTACCGGGTGTTCCGAGGCATGATCGGGGTGCAGAGAAACTGTTGCTGTGGACGAACGCGACATGCATTAGAGTATTCTTAAAAATCTCAATACGCTATCGGCGTAGCTCTGGCGAAGTGAGAGGGGCTTGTGTAATACATCGCCAGTTCTTGGACTTGCACAACTTTTTTGCAGGTTACAGTGTGATCAACTTATCGTACATTCCAGAGATTCGCTTATACGAAAGCAACGTTTTCCGCTTGGACAGGCCATACCCTCAGTTATTGCAACAGACCCCGCTGGACAAGAACTTCCACGTTCACCGGTACACCATTGACCGTTATTCAATTCATAACATGCGGCGTCATCCTGTATGCACTGGCTGCTGTTTTGAATCAGAGTGTCGCCAACTTTACATGCGGTGATTCTGCTACCACTAGAAATTATTGATCCGCTTTTTTCTGGATTCCCAGAGCTTGCACAACTACTTAATAGCAGCATAG
This sequence comes from Granulosicoccus sp., assembly GCA_047634635.1. Classification (GTDB taxonomy): domain Bacteria; phylum Pseudomonadota; class Gammaproteobacteria; order Granulosicoccales; family Granulosicoccaceae; genus Granulosicoccus. Next base: position 29,933 of record JBLIIE010000032.1, read on the forward strand.
CGACAATAACGGCTACCCCTGGTCCAATTGATTTAAACACTGTTGTATAGCTCTGTTGACCGTTAAGTTGACTGATATATTTCATGATGAATACGATTCAGTATTTATTAAGCTAAGGTATGGTTAATGAGTCTGCAGCCGCTCGGTAAAGCTACTTGAAATACACGGGTTTTACTTCACCTCGCGCCAGCTTACCTTTCCACAGTGCTGGTCCGGTTTTATGAACAGATTCACCGGTTGAATCAACGGCGACGGTTACTGGCATGTCTTCCACCTCAAATTCGTGAATCGCCTCCATACCCAGCTCTTCGAAGGCGACCACTCTGGCTTTTTTGATTGCTTTAGACACCAAATACGCAGCGCCGCCCACAGCCATCAAGTAGACTGCGCGGTGTTTTTTTATCGCATCGATACCTTCTTCGCCGCGCTCAGCTTTACCGATCATGCCAAGCAAACCGAAGTCTGCCAACATCATTTCTGTGAATTTGTCCATACGGGTGGAAGTTGTTGGGCCCGCAGGACCGACTACCTCGTCGCGCACCGGATCAACCGGACCTACGTAATAGATGAACTTGCCATTAAAGTCGACTCCTTCCGGCAAGGGTTTTCCTGCTTTCAGAAGACTTTGGATGCGTTTATGCGCGGCATCACGCCCGGTGAGCATGCGGCCACTTAATAAGAGAGTTTCACCGGGCTTCCAACTGGCAGCCTCTGCGGCTGTTACGGTATCCAGGTTCACGCGTTTTGCACCCGTGCCTGCATCCCAGGTTATGGCTGGCCAGTCATCCATCGATGGAGGTGTCTGAAGTGCTGGGCCAGAACCATCCAGAACAAAGTGAGCATGTCTTGTCGCTGCACAATTTGGAATCATGGCGACTGGTTTTGAAGCTGCATGGGTAGGGTAGTCAAGAATTTTTACGTCAACCACTGTGGTTAATCCACCAAGTCCTTGAGCACCGATACCCAGCTCATTGACGGCTTTAAAGATTTCAAGCCTTAATTCTTCAATGCGATTGGAGGGACCACGATCTTTCAGCGCCTGAATGTCAACGGCCCCCATTAACGATTGCTTGGCCAGAACCGCCGCTTTTTCAGCCGTGCCGCCGATACCAATGCCCAGCATACCGGGAGGGCACCAACCAGCGCCCATTGTTGGTACAGTCTTCACTACCCAATCCACGATGCTGTCGCTAGGGTTGAGCATGACGAGTTTGGATTTGTTTTCAGAGCCGCCACCTTTGGCTGCTATTTCGAATTCGACCTTGTCGCCGGCGACAATTTCCGTGTGTATGACAGCTGGCGTATTGTCTCCAGTATTTTTTCTTGCACCTGCAGGGTCGCTTAAAATGGAGGCACGTAACTTATTGTCGGGATGGTTGTAAGCACGCCTAACGCCTTCGTTGATCATATCGGTGAGGTCGAGCTTCGAGTCCCACTGCACATTCATACCTACTTTGACAAAAACGGTGACGATGCCTGTGTCTTGACACAATGGCCGTTTGCCTTCTGCACACATACGGGAATTGACTAGAATTTGTGCCATGGCATCCTTTGCAGCCTTGGATTCTTCACGCTTCCAGGCTTCATGTACGGCGTCGATATAGTCCTTGGGGTGGAAATAGGACATGAACTGCAAGGCATCGCACACACTTTCGATAAGGTCGTCTTGGCGAATTACACTCATTTAGGGGCTCGTTTGTCGTGTAGAAAGAAGTAACTGATATCACGAATTTCGAATCAATTATACGAGAGGCTTGACGTGTAGCAATCTCTAAGGGCACTATCCGCATCAGAATGAGCAATTACAACCATAACAAGCATTTTATGAACCTGCGTTGGCGAAGCTGAACGACCGCATTTAACCGCCATTGGGGCCAATAGTTCCCCTACCGTCATGAATTGCCATTTGTTGTGAGTTGATCCATATGAACCCCGAAGATTTCAACCGCTATCACGCGGAAGGGTACACCCGAATTCCATTGAGCTGCGAGCTAATCGCAGATCTGGATAATCCACTATCCACGTTCAAAAAGGTTGCTGATCAGCCCTACACGTTTCTGTTCGAATCTGTGCAAGGTGGTGAAAAATGGGGACGCTTTTCAATAATTGGCCTCCCAGTGCGCACGGTGCTGCGCGTTCGCGCGAAAACTATCAGCATCGAACAAGATGGGATGGTAGGTCCTTACGAACCGGTTGTTGATCCGTTGCAATGGATCGAAAACTATCAATCGCAGTTCAAGATTCCGAAAATTGAGAGCTTGCCCATCATTACCGGTGGCTTGGTCGGTTATTTTGGCTACGACACCGTAAGGCTCATCGAGCCACGTCTGGGCGACAATCCGCATCCAGATCCGATTGATAACCCTGACATTTTGTTAATGGTGACGGACGAGCTCATAGTTTTCGATAATCTGAGTGGCAAACTGACCATCATTGTTCTTGTCGACCCCACAGTGGACGATGCAAGAAAGAACGGATTGCGGAGAGTTGCACAGCTTCACGATCAGATTCGTACCAGTCTGCCCAAAAGTGAGGTCTCACATTCGGTCATCAAAGTCGCTGAAGCCGACTTCAAGAGTGGCTTTTCGGAAGATGGCTACAAGGCAGCTGTTCGTAAGATCATTGATTACATAACTCAGGGGGAGTGCATGCAAGTGGTGCTATCCCAAAGGTTATCGGTACCTTTTTCTGCGCCGCCTATCGATTTATATCGCAGCTTGAGAACGCTTAATCCGTCCCCGTACATGTTCTACCTGAATTTGGGGGATCATCATGTTGTGGGGGCTTCTCCGGAAATTCTGGTCCGTCTTGAAAATTCTGAAGTGACTGTGCGACCACTGGCTGGAACTCGACCCCGCGGGAGTGACGAGGCCGCAGATCTGGCGCATGAAGAATCGTTGCTTAAAGATCCGAAGGAGCTTGCAGAGCATCTTATGTTGATTGATCTAGGGCGTAACGATATTGGCAGAATCGCTGAAACAGGCTCGGTGAATGTGACGGACAAATTCAGTATCGAGCGATATTCACACGTCATGCATATCGTGTCGAACGTTGTTGGGAAATTAAAAAAAGGCATGTCTCCGATGGATGTGCTGCGAGCAACTTTTCCGGCAGGCACACTCTCGGGTGCACCTAAAGTGCGAGCGCTTGAGATATTGCAGGAACTTGAGCCAGTTAAGCGAGGTGTTTACTCTGGCGCTGTAGGCTATCTGTCCTGGAATGGGAATATGGACACTGCCATTGCCATTCGAACGGCAGTAATAAAGGATGGAACACTGAATGTTCAGGCGGGCGCCGGTATCGTTTACGATTCGGACCCAGAGAGCGAATGGCAGGAAACGCATGCCAAAGCCCGAGCCATATTTCGAGCTGTGACTATGGCTGAAGCGGGCTTGGATGCAAGGCCTTCAATGTTTGACGAAATTGATGAGCTGAGCACCGAATCAGCCTCGAATTCATTGTCATCTAAAGATTCGAAGGAGGGATAGTCATGCTAGTCGTTATCGATAACTACGATTCATTCACTTGGAATCTTGTTCAGTACTCTGCAGAGTTAGGCTGCGACGTTGTTGTTTATAGAAACGATAAAATCACCTGTGATGAACTTGAGGCGCTGAATCCATCTTGTATCATGTTGTCGCCAGGGCCTGGGCGACCTGAGACAGCTGGCATTACGTTGGATGTGCTTGAGCGTTTCGCTGGAAATTGTCCAATCATTGGCGTCTGTCTGGGACATCAAAGTATTGGTCATTACTACAAGGGCGATATTATTTTGGCTAACGAAATTATGCACGGTAAACTGTCTAACGTTTACCACAATAATACGGGTGTATTTGAAGGGCTTCCCAGTCCCTTTGTCGCCACTCGATATCACTCTCTGGTAATCGACGCAGCTACATTTCCAGCTGAACTAGAAGTCACAGCCTGGACCCAAAACGCACAAGGCGAATGTGAGGAAATCATGGGCGTTCGACATCGCAAGATTTTATTGGAAGGTGTGCAGTTTCACCCAGAATCAATCAGCAGTGAACATGGTCATGCCATGCTTGCCAGTTTTTTCAACCGTGCAAAGCTTTTGAGTCAGGTCTAATTATCATGAAAATTCAACAAGCGCTCGATCAGTTGGTCAATGGTACCGATCTATCTCCAGGTGAGATGGAAACGGTCATGCGTCTAGTCATGACTGGCGATGCCACTCCATCTCAGATTGGTGGTTTTTTGGTGGCTCTTCGGATGAAAGGCGAAACCGTAGACGAAGTGGCTGCTGCCGCAAAGGTCATGCGAAGTCTTGCCGAGCGCGTGACGTTAAATTTTGATGACGCGATTGATATCGTAGGCACGGGTGGTGATTCAACCAGTACTTTCAATGTGTCTACCTGCAGCGCGGTGGTAGCAGCGGCAGCAGGTGCAAAAGTCGCCAAGCATGGCAACCGCTCTGTTTCAAGTAAATCAGGCGCTGCTGATTTATTGGAAGAGGCTGGGGTCAATATTGACTTGTTGCCCGAGCAGGTAAGTCATTGTATCAGTACTCTGAATCTGGGATTCATGTTTGCACCGCGACACCACAGTGCGATGAAACATGCTATCGGCCCTAGAAGAGAGATGGCCATTCGCACAATTTTCAACCTTCTGGGCCCATTGACTAATCCTGCGGGCGCCAGAAGCCAACTGTTAGGTGTATATTCTCGTGAGTGGGTTCGACCCATTGCAGAGGTCCTGAAGAAACTGGGCAGTGAACACGTCATCGTGGTTCACGGACATGATGGAATGGATGAAATCAGTATTAGCGGGCCAACTCAGATTGCAGAATTGCGCGACGGGTTAATCACAGAGTTTGTTATCGAACCATCACAATTTGGATTGAAAAACTCCCCGTTATCAGACATCAAAGTGGATGGTGCTGCACAGAGCTTGGCGATGATTCAGTCTGTGCTTGATAATGAAGTGTCTGCAGCTCGGGATATTGTGATGCTAAATGCCGGAGCAGCTCTATGCGTGGCTGGTATTGTCGAAAGTATTTCTGAGGGTGTTGTTAAAGCAGAAGATGTACTTGCCAGTGGTGCAGCTAAGGCGAAACTGGCCGAATTGATTCAAGTCTCACAATCTTTTAGAAAGGGTTAACTATTCAATGAGTACTGATGTTCCGGATATCCTGAAACGTATCATCAAGCGAAAATATGAGGAAATTGCAGAGCGCAGTGCTCTTGTTTCCATTGAAGAGCTTGTCGACAAAGCTGCACAGGCAGATGTGGTACGCGGTTTTTGCAAGGCTATGGATGTGCAAATGGCTGATGGTCGGGCTGCGGTTATTGCTGAAGTGAAAAAAGCGTCACCCAGTAAAGGTGTTTTGCGTGACCCTTTTGAACCTGCGGACATTGCACGAAGCTATGAAGCAGGTGGTGCTGTCTGTTTGTCAGTATTGACAGACGTTGACTTTTTTCAAGGTAGTGAGGCTGCCCTAGTGGCGGCTCGGCAGGCTTGTTCGCTGCCTGTAATTCGTAAAGACTTTATTATTGACCCATACCAAGTGGTTGAGGCCCGGGCAATGGGGGCGGATTGTATCTTACTGATTGCTGCTGCTCTGGAAGACGATCAAATGCAACTCTTGTATAAACAAGCAGTTGGATTAGGGATGGATGTGTTAGTTGAGGTTCACGATGCCATTGAGTTACAACGAAGCCTGTCGTTGTCTCCCATGTTGCTGGGTATCAACAACCGTAATTTGCGAACGTTTGACGTTTCGCTAGACACCACACTCGAATTATTAGATCAAATTCCCAAGGAGACAAAAATTGTCACTGAAAGTGGAATACTAAACTCGAACGATGTCGCTCGCATGCGCGAGGCGAATGTCCATGCTTTTCTGGTTGGCGAGGCATTTATGCGCGCAAAGGATCCAGGCGCAGCGCTGCAGGAAATGTTTGCTTAGTGAACTTCGGTGCGGTCCACCCTAAAGGGTGAACGTCCGCACGTCTTCGCAACGGATACTGACGAACTTGCCAGCTAGTGAGCCACTAGCGAGTACCGTAAATAACCATTGTCTTACCACGAGCATGAATTAAACCGCGGTCTTCTAGTTCTTTCAGCACCCGACCAACCATTTCTCGCGAGCAGCCAACAATGCGAGCGATTTCCTGGCGAGTGATGCGGATTTGCATCCCATCAGGGTGAGTAATGGCATCAGGCATTTTTGCCAGATCCAGCAAAGTTGAAGCAACTCGACCTGTAACATCGAGAAACGCTAGATCGCGAACTTTGATGCTGGTTTTGCGTAAACGCGCAGCCATCTGAGTTGTTAGCGCATAAAGTAGATCCGGTTGTTCTGATGCGAGACGCCGGAACTGCTCATAATTCATTTCAGCCAGCTCACATTTCGAGCGTGCTACCACCCAGGCGCTGCGGTGAGATCCTTCTTCAAACAAGCCCATCTCGCCAAAGAAGTCGCCTGCACTTAGATAAGCCAAAACGATTTCTCGTCCGTCATCATCTTCGATGACTACACTGACAGAACCGTCCAGAATGTAGTACAACGTTTCGGGCACATCACCGTGATGAATGATGGTGGTTTTTGCCGGATACTGTCTTCGGTGGCTGCTTCTTAGAAACAGATCCAGCCATTCGACAGGTGGCGGTACGATACGAGGCGCCAGCATTATATGTTTCTCCGTACTCAAAGTTTGCGCAAGAACCGGGTGAGTCTTGGTAGACCGTCCAGTCTGTATTTGTCTAATGTCAAACAGTGATCGGCGGTAATCTTAAATTCTTCAATGAAATCGGAGCCATTTCGCGTGTCCAATTTCGAGCACAGGGGTAAGAAGTAATGC